>WGFP01000037.1 GCA_015492195.1 Acidiferrobacterales bacterium | reverse complement strand
GGACGGCGGGACATTGATCCGCACGCGCGTGCATGAGATTTCGGTTGTCAGCCGCAACACCCAGGGCGTGCGACTGATCGGGCTTTCCAAGGGCGAACACCTCGCGGGACTGGAAAAGGTGGCGGAATCGGACGAAAACGGTGAGTCGTGAAGCGTGATTTGTAAATCGTTATATACGACTCACGGCTTACGATTCACGAATCACCGGTATTGAAGTATGGCGAGGGTATTTAATTTCGGCGCAGGCCCGGCGACGTTGCCGGCGGAAGTGCTGGAACAGGCGCGCAGGGAGCTGACGGACTGGCAGGGTAGCGGCATGTCGGTCATGGAGATGAGCCACCGCGGCAAGGAATTTCTCTCCATCGCCGAGAAAGCCGAGGCAGATCTGCGTGAACTGCTTTCCGTGCCGCCGAATTATAAGGTCTTGTGGTTGCAAGGCGGCGCCACGGCGCAATTCGCCATGGTTCCCCTGAATCTGCTGAAGGGGAAGAAAAAAGCGGATTATATCAATACCGGCTCCTGGTCGAAGAAGGCGATCGCGGAAGCAAAAAAGTTTTGCGCGGTCAATGTTGCTGCAAGTTCTGAAGCAAGCGGATTTACGGACATTCCTTCCCAGAACGAATGGAGACTCGATCCGGACGCCGCCTACGTGCACTATACCCCGAACGAAACCATCGGCGGCGTGGAGTTTCACTGGATACCGGAGACGGGAAGTGTGCCGCTGGTTGCGGACATGTCCTCCACGATCTTGTCGCGCCCGCTGGACGTGTCACGCTACGGCGTGATCTATGCGGGGGCGCAGAAAAATATCGGCCCCGCGGGCCTGACGCTGGTCATCGTTCGCGAGGACCTGATCGGCGGCGCCGCGCCCGGCACCCCGAGTCTGTCGGATTACAAGACCTACGCGGACAGCCATTCGATGTACAACACCCCGCCGACCTTTGCCTGGTATATGGCCGGTTTGGTGTTCGAGTGGCTGAAGCGGCAAGGTGGGTTGGCGGCCATGGCCGAAATCAATCGGCGCAAGGCCGACAAGCTTTATGCCTGCATCGAGGCCTCCGGCGGTTTTTACCGGAGCCCGGTTGCGCCCGCTTGCCGTTCGTGGATGAACGTTCCGTTTACGCTGGCGGACCCCGCCCTCGATGCGCCTTTTCTTGAGGAGGCGCGCGCCGCGGGTTTGTTGCAGCTCAAGGGTCACCGGTCCGTGGGCGGGATGCGGGCAAGCATCTATAACGCCATGCCCGAGGCCGGTGTGGACAGGTTAGTCGCCTTCATGCAAGAATTCAGCAAGAAAAAGACTTAAATATTTTGTATAAGATACTGACATTAAATAATATTTCTCCACTTGGTCTGGCGCGATTGCCGGCCGACCGTTTCCATGTCGGCCCCGACATCGAAGATCCGGATGCCATCTTGTTGCGCTCGTTTAATATGCACCCTATGGAGGTCCCCAAAAGCCTGAAGGCCGTGGGACGTGCCGGCGCCGGTGTTAACAACATCCCCGTGGATAAAATGAGCGCGCTCGGCGTGCCGGTGTTCAATGCCCCGGGCGCGAATGCCAACGCCGTCAAGGAGTTGGTGGCGGCGGGCCTGTTTCTCGCCTCCCGGCACATCTGCGAGGCCTGGGATTATACCCGCCACCTCCAGGGAACGGACGCCGAGATCCAAAAGGCGATCGAGGCCGGGAAAAAGCGGTTTGCCGGTTTTGAGTTGCCGGGACGTACCTTGGGCGTGATCGGTCTCGGCGCGATCGGGCGCAGCGTGGCCAACGTTGCCTTGGTGTTGGGCATGAAGGTGATCGGGTTTGATCCCGGCTTGACCGTCGAGGGTGCGTGGCGGCTTTCCGCGGATGTCAAAAGGGCGGCGACCCTTGAGGAATTGCTGCGCAACGTGGATTTTGTCACCTTCCACGTGCCGTTGAACAAAAGTACGCGCGGCATGATTAATGCCGACACCCTGAAGCAGATGAAAGACGGCGTGGTGATTCTGAATTTTGCGCGCGAGGGTATCGTCGATGACAAGGCGGTGTCCGACGCGATCAAATTGGGCAAGGTATACGCTTACGTGTGCGATTTTCCGAATAATTTGTTAAAGGACCATGAACATGTGATTGCTTTACCGCACCTCGGCGCTTCGACACAGGAGGCGGAAGAGAATTGCGCCGTCATGGTGGCCGAGCAGGTACGGGATTTTCTGGAAAACGGCAATATACGCAATTCCGTTAATTTTCCCGAAGT
This sequence comes from Acidiferrobacterales bacterium, assembly GCA_015492195.1. Taxonomy (GTDB): domain Bacteria; phylum Pseudomonadota; class Gammaproteobacteria; order Acidiferrobacterales; family Sulfurifustaceae; genus S146-88. Next base: position 4,255 of record WGFP01000037.1, on the reverse strand, counting down.
TGTCGTCGCACGCGGGTCGGACCACAGGCTGGTTGTGGCCAATGCCAATGTCCCGAACATGCTCGGCCAGATTTCCGAGGCCTTTGGCCATGCCGGCCTTAATATTCATGACATGGTAAACATGTCCCGAGGCGAGCTTGCATACACCGTGGTTGATCTTGACAGCCCGATACCGGCCTCCGTCAAGGATCGAATCGCGGCGATTGACGGCGTGATGATGGTGCGCATCATTGAGCCGCCGCGCGCATTGTGATTATTGGATTTCACTAAAACCAAGTCCTACAGGACGAACAGACCCGTGAATGACAAGCAGCGATTGGAGAGGCTCCGCAATCAGATCGACTCGCTGGATGAGCGCATCCAGGATCTGATCAACAAGCGCGCGCGTTGCGCTCAGGATATCGCCAAGATCAAAGAGCAATCCGGTACTGATAATCTCGCCGGAGGCAACAATTTCTATCGTCCGGAGCGTGAGGCCGAGGTTCTGCGTCGCGCGCTGGAACGAAATCAGGGGCCCCTGGCGAACGAAGATATTGCCCGCCTGTTCCGTGAAATCATGTCCGCCTGCCTGGCGCTTGAATCAACGCTGAGAATCGCTTTCCTTGGGCCGGAGGGTACGTTCACCCAGGAGGCGGCGCTCAAGCATTTCGGTCATTCCGTCAAGACCGTACCGCTGGCGGCGATCGACGACGTCTTCCGCGAGGTGGAATCGGACAACGCCCATTTCGGCGTGGTGCCTGTGGAAAATTCCACCGAGGGCGTGATCAGTTACACCCTTGATATGTTGTTGAACTCCTCGCTCAAGATCTGCGGGGAGGTGGAGTTGCGCGTGCATCACCATCTTTTATGCAAGGGGAACGACCTCAAAAAAATCAAGAAAGTGCTCTCGCACCAGCAATCGCTGGCGCAATGCCGCGAATGGCTGGATGCCAATCTGCCGGGCGCGGAACGCGTCGTCGTCACCAGCAACGCCGAGGCGGCTCAACTTGCCGCTGAGGATGCAAGTCTTTCCGCCGTTGCCGGCGATTCCGCGGCGGCAATTTATCAACTTAATATCCTGGAACGGAATATTGAGGACAAGCCGGACAATACCACCCGTTTTCTGGTTATCGGCCGTCTGGAAACGGACCCCACCGGAAACGATAAAACCAGCCTGGTTTTGTCCGGCAGGAACAAGGCCGGCGCGTTGTACAGCCTGCTGGCACCCATCGCCAAACACAAGATTAATATGACGCGGATCGAGTCGCGGCCTTCGCGCCAAAGTAGGTGGGAATATGTGTTCTTTTTTGATATCGACGGCCACGTGAAGGACGGCAAGGTGCGCAAGGCATTGGCTGAATTGGAACATGAGGCCGCGTTTCTGAAATGGCTGGGTTCCTATCCTAAGGCAGTCGTGTAACGCCCATGGCGGCAGACATACTTGCCCTTGCCGTATCCGGCGTGCGCGATTTGCAACCCTATCAGCCGGGAAAATCCATCGAAGAACTGGAGCGTGAATACGGCATCCGCGATGCCGTGAAACTGGCCAGCAATGAAAACCCGCTCGGCGCGAGCCCGCGCGCCATTGCCGCCGCGCGCGAGGCGCTGAATGACGCGATGCGCTACCCGGACGGTAACGGCTCCCACCTGAAGGCGGCGTTGGCGAACAAGCTTGGCGTGGCAACGAACCAGATCACGCTGGGCAACGGCTCCAATGATATTCTGGAGCTGGTAACGCGGGCGTTTGTCTCGCCGGATAACGAGGTGATTTATTCCGAGCACGCCTTCGCGGTTTATCCGATTGTGACGCGCGCCGTCGGGGCGCGCGCGGCGGTGACAAAGGCCGGGAATTGGGGGCATGATCTGGAGGCGATGCGCAAGTCGGTCACGGCGCGTACGCGGCTGGTGTTTATCGCCAACCCCAATAACCCGACTGGAACATGGTTGCCGGCCGACGAGTTGGAGGAGTTTATTGACGGATTGCCGGAGCATGTGCTGGTTGTCGTGGATGAGGCGTATTTTGAATATGTGCAGGAGCCCGGGTATCCCGATACCGTGAAATGGGTCGGGCGCTTTCCCAATCTGCTTGTCACGCGCACGTTTTCCAAGATCCATGGGTTGGCGGGCCTTCGCATCGGCTACGGCATCGCAGGCGCCGCGTTGACCGAGGTGCTGAATCGCGTGCGTCAGCCGTTTAACGTTAACAGCGTGGCGCTTGCCGCGGCCCGGGCGGCGCTCGAGGATACGCAGCATGTCGAGCACAGCATCCAACTCAACCGGGAGGGGATGCGCCAATTGACCGAGGCATTTGATGCGATGGGGCTCGGCTACATCCCGTCAGCCGGAAATTTTGTCTGCCTGGATATGAGCCGCCCGGCGGCCCCGGTTTTCCAGGCGCTTCTGAGTCATGGGGTAATCGTTCGGCCGGTGGACAACTACGGCATGCCCAATCATCTGCGTGTCACCGTCGGGTTGCCGGAAGAGAACGAACGGTTTATTGAGGCACTTAAGAAAATAGTGGGTGAGGGGTAAGGGGTGATGAGAAAAACAAGCACACCATTTACACCTCATGCTTCATTATTGAAATCATGATTAATAAACTGACCATTATTGGTGTTGGCCTGATCGGCGGATCGCTGGCGCGCGCCCTGCGCAAAGGCGGGCATGTGCGTGAGGTAATGGGTTACGGACGCAATCTGGCCCATTTGCAGGAAGCGGTCGGTCTCGGCGTCATCGATTATGCCGCGGTGACCTTGAAGGAGGCCGCGCGCGAGGCGGACCTGGTGGTGGTCGCCGTGCCGGTCGGCAGCATACCGGAAATTTTTTCAGAACTGACTCCGGGGCTGGAGGACGGGACCATTGTCACCGACGTGGGCAGCGTCAAGGTGCCGGTGATAAAGGCCGCGCAAGCGGCCCTGGGTGCGCGGTTTCCGTTTTTTGTACCCGGCCATCCGATCGCGGGGACCGAGCGCTCCGGTGTCGGGGCCTCAGACGCCGATCTCTTTCGCCGCCGCCGCGTGATTCTGACGCCGGAACCGGAGACCGATACCGCGGCGGCGGCGAGGGTGCGGACGATGTGGCAGGCAACGGGTGCCGAGGTCGTCACCATGACGGCGGAACAGCATGATCATGTACTCGCGGCCAGCAGCCATCTGCCGCACATGCTGGCCTATGCCCTGGTGGAAATGGTGGTGCGCATGGACGACCACCGGGCGATTTTTGATAACGCCGCCGGGGGATTTCGTGACTTCACCCGCATCGCGTCCAGCGATCCTGTGATGTGGCGTGACATTTGTTTAGCCAACCGTGAGGTGCTGGTTCCGTTATTGCGACAGTATCGAAACGACCTGGGCACGCTTATCAAGGCGGTTGAAGAAGGCAACGGGGAGGTGCTTTTGGAACTTTTCGCGCGCGCCAAGCGCGCCCGTGATACTTTGTTAACAAATGATAAGTAATAAGATTCGTTATCCACAGATTTCACAGATTAACGCAGATTGCTTGAAATGAGTTCTCATAATCTGTGCAAATCTGCGAAATCTGCGGATTATTTTTTATGAGACACGAATGAGTTCCCCTGTTAATAGAGCTAACCAGCCGATCAATTACCTCGTGCAGCCGGGCGGTCGGCTCACCGGCCGGATACGGGTGCCGGGAGATAAATCCATTTCCCATCGTGCCGTGATGTTGGGTGCGCTGGCGGAGGGCGCAACGCATGTTACCGGCCTTCTGGAAGGCGAAGACGTGCAGCGCACGCTCGCGGCGTTTCGCGCCATGGGCGTATCCATTACCGGCCCGGAAAACGGCCGTTTGATTATTCACGGCGTGGGATTGCATGGGCTGAAACCTCCCGGGCATGCGCTCGACATGGGCAATTCCGGCACCGCCATGCGACTGATGGCAGGCCTGCTTGCCGGGCAGGATTTCGCTTCCGAACTGACCGGGGATGCCTCGCTGCGCAAACGGCCGATGGCGCGCGTCACCGAGCCGTTGTCGGCCATGGGTGCATTGATCACCACCGCCGAAGGTGGACGCCCTCCGTTGAAAATCCAAGGCGGGCGGCGGTTGCGCGGCATCGAATACCGGTTGCCCGTGGCCAGCGCCCAGGTGAAATCCGCTTTGTTGTTGGCGGGACTTTATGCCGAAGGTGAAACCACTGTTACCGAACCCGCGCCCACGCGCGATCATACCGAGCGCCTGTTGCGCGGCTTCGGCTACGCCGTCGAAACCCGGGGATCAGTGATTAAGCTGCGCGGCGGCGGCCGGTTACGGGCTTGTG
>WGFP01000036.1 GCA_015492195.1 Acidiferrobacterales bacterium | reverse complement strand
GAATCTGGGTGTCGATCCGCGCCATTCCGACCAGATGGTGCGCGGTGTGTGTGATTTGCCCGCAGGCTCCGGGCGCGCGGTGCGCGTGGCGGTCTTCGCCAAGGGCGACAAGGCCGATGAGGCCAGGGCGGCGGGCGCGGATGTCGTGGGGGCGGAAGAACTGGCTGAACAGGTGCAGAAAGGTGAGCTCAATTTTGATCGCTGCATCGCGACGCCGGACATGATGGCGGTTGTCGGCAAACTGGGCAAGGTGCTCGGCCCGCGCGGCATGATGCCCAATCCCAAGGTCGGCACGGTGACCCAGGACGTGAAGGCGGCGGTCGCGTCGGCCAAGGGCGGCGCGGTGGAATTCCGGGTCGAGAAGGCCGGCGTCATACATGCGGGAATCGGCAAGGCGAGTTTCAGCGACGATCAGATTTCATCGAACGTCAAGGCGTTCGTGGACGCCGTGATCAAGGCCAAACCGCCGGGCGCGAAGGGCACATTCGTAAAGCGCGTCGCGCTGAGTTCGACGATGGGCCCCGGCGTCAAGGTCGATCTGATGAGCGTGACCGGCGCTTGAAACGGGGAGTGTGGATTGTTTTAGGGTTTCCCGGGTGGCGCTCTGCTGTTGGGCGCGGCGCCATTCGTGAAGGGAAAGGCCGGGGTTCGGAACGTCCGGCTTTCCACCCTGTCCGAGACTGCAGGTGCCGGGCGTGGCCTTTGGCCGGTTCCGGCTTAAACCGGGCAAGGCCTGCACAGACGGGAGAAGGACGGATCGATTGGCGGGCGCGGGGCCCGTGCCGGAATTGGTCGATTTTGTTCTCCTTGGTGTCGTGGAGCGGCGAGAAATCGGCGCATGCACGATGCGGACAGGAAAATATACGCCGGGCCGGCGGCCTGTTGCGGAGCACCCCGGTTTGCGGGTGAGCCGGAAACAGGCGGGCCTTGCGCAAATGTGTCCCGGCGGCCTTGATCGAAAAGACCGCCAATAAGGAGAAGACAGGTGGACAGAGCAGGCAAGGAAAAGCTCGTCACGGCGCTCAACGGCGTTTTTTCCACCGCCGGAGTGATTGTCGTGACCCACTACAAGGGCCTGACGGTGTCGGAGATGACCGAACTTCGTGTCCGGATGGCGCAGGCGGGGGCCTCGTTCAAAGTGGCGAAAAACCGCCTGGCCAGACGCGCCCTTGAAGGGACGGATGCCGTGGGAATAGCGGACCTGTTTACCGGTCCGACCGCGATCGCCTATTCGCAGGACCCGGTCGCGGCCCCCAAGGTGGTCGCCGGTTTCGCCAAGGATAACGAGAAACTCGTCATTCTCGGGGGAACGATGGGCCAGTCCGTGCTGGATCCCGGTGCGGTCAAGGCGTTGGCGGCGTTGCCCTCGCTGGACGAATTGCGCGCCACGCTGGTCGCCATGATTTCCACCCCGGCGACGCGGATTGCCGGTGTGTTGCAGGCGCCGGCGGGTCAACTGGCCCGGGTGGTCGGTGCCTATTCGACGAAGGACGAGGCGGCCTGATTTCAGGCGGCTTCACCATTGGATTCAAATCGACAAGACAAGAGTTGTGAAAAATGGCAAATCTGGAAAAAATTGCAGACGATCTCTCTTCGCTCACCGTGCTTGAGGCGGCCGAGCTTTCAAAGCTGCTCGAGGAGAAGTGGGGCGTTTCGGCCGCAGCCCCCGTGGCGGTTGCCGCCGCAGCGCCCGGTGAGGGGGGCGGGGCGGTCGAGGAGCAGGACAGCTTCACGGTGGTCCTGACCGGCTTCGGCGAAAAGAAGATCAATGTGATCAAGGAAGTGCGCGCCATTACCGGCCTCGGCCTCAAGGAGGCGAAGGAACTGGTGGAAGGTGTGCCCAGTGACGTGAAGACGGATGCGTCCAAGGACGAGGCCGGCGAGCTCAAGGAAAAGCTCGAGGCGGCCGGCGCGACCGTCGAACTGAAGTAATCACTCTGCGTAACAGAGACGGCAGGCGTCTCACGTTCCCAGCGCCCGTGAGACGCCCGCCGCGCGCCCTGTGTCAGGGGCGCAGTCGGAACGAGGCATTGCAGACGCTCCGGCCTTCATGGGCCGGACGGTGCCGCAAAATTCATGCGGCGGCTACAAGGAGCAGAAATGTCCCAATCATTCATCGGTCGCAAGCGGGTGCGCAAGTTCTTCGGCAAACTGCGTCAGGTCGACGAAATGCCGAACCTCATCCAGGTTCAGAAATATTCCTATGATCAGTTTCTGCAAGTGGACAAGCCGGCGGGCGGGCGCCTCGATCAGGGCCTGCAAAGCGTTTTCAAATCGGTTTTTCCGATCAGCGATTTTGCGGGCACGTCCACGCTTGAATTTATCGACTATGAGTTCGAAGCCCCCAAATACGATGTGGAGGAGTGCCAGCAGCGCGGCATGACCTTTGCCGCGCCGCTGAAGGTCACGCTGCGTCTCATCGTTTTTGAAATCGATGAAGAGACCGACGCCAAATCGGTCAAGGACATCAAGGAGCAGGACGTCTATATGGGCGACATGCCCCTGATGACGGGGCATGGCACATTCGTCATAAACGGCACCGAGCGGGTGATTGTCTCGCAGATGCACCGTTCGCCCGGCGTCTTTTTCGATCATGACAAGGGCAAGACCCACACCAGCGGCAAATTGCTGTTTGCCGCGCGGATCATACCCTATCGCGGTTCCTGGCTCGATTTTGAATTCGACGCCAAGGACATCGTGCATGTGCGCATCGACCGCCGCCGCAAGATACCGGTAACGACCCTGTTGCAGGCGCTGGGTTATGACGCCGAAACGATCCTCGATTCTTTCTATGGCAAGGTGACCTACACCCTGACCAGGAAGGGGTGGAAAACCGCGTTCAACCCGGAGCGCCTGCGCGGCATCAAGCCGCAGCGCGATCTGGTGGACGCGCGCACCGGGACGGTGGTTGTGGAGGCCGGCCGCAAGATCACGCCGCGGCTTGCCCGCAAACTTGGCGAAGATGGCCTGAAACAGCTTCTGGTGTCCGACGAAGACCTGTATGGCCACTATATCTCGATCGATATGGTGGATATGAAAACGGGTGAAATCTTTGCCGAGGCCGGCGACGAAATAACCGAAGAAATGCTGGCGAGCCTCAAGGAGGCCGGCTTCAAGACGCTCGATCTGCTGGATATCGATCATGTGAATACCGGCGCCTTCATCCGCAACACGCTGGCGCTCGACAAGGCCGACAGCCATGAGCAGGCGCTGCAGGATATCTACCGGGTGAT
>WGFP01000035.1 GCA_015492195.1 Acidiferrobacterales bacterium | reverse complement strand
GGCAAAGACAATCCCGAGCTGATCGCCTTTGAGAAATTTGAGAGCACCTACACCAATACTGAAAATATTATCATCGTCCTCCAGCCGAAGGACAAAAACGTCTTTACCCGAAAAACCCTGGAGATCATCAAGCGGTTGACCGAGAAGGCCTGGAAAATTCCCTATAGCATCCGGGTCGACTCCGTTACCAATTTCCAGCACACCGAGGCCAATGGCGACGACCTGACCGTGGCCGACCTGGTCGCCGATCCGAAGGGCCTGACCGAGGCCCGACTGGCCAAGATCAAGACCGTGGCGCTGAACGAGCCGGCATTGGCGGGACGTCTGATCGCGAAGGACGGCGCTACCGCCGGTGTGTCAATCACGCTGCAGTTTCCCGGGAAGGACCACACTCGACATCTGCCCGAGTCGGTGACCTATGCCGAGAAAATGGTGGCGGAGTTACGCGCCGCCCACCCCGACCTGACGGTGGCCTTGACCGGTATTGCCGTGTTCAGTGTCGCCGAGATTCAGATCAGTGAGTCGGATTCATACACACTGTTACCGATGATGTTCGGTCTGATGATCGTATTCCTGTTCATATTTTTGCGCTCCGTCTCCGGCACCGTTGCGACGTTGGTGGTGATAAGCCTGTCGGCGGGGACGGCCGTCGGGCTGATGTCCTGGATGGGTATAAAGATGAACGCATCGACCGCGCTGGCGCCGATTATTATTCTTACTCTCGCCATCGCCGACAGCGTGCACATTCTCATGAGCGTTTTTCAGGAGATGCGTGCCGGTCGTTCAAAGCAAGATGCGTTGGTGGAAAGCCTGCGTATCAACGCGGAGCCGGTGTTCCTCACCAGTCTGACCACCACCATCGGTTTCTTGAGCCTCAATTTTTCGGATTCGCCGCCGTTTCATGCGCTCGGCAACATCACGGCCATCGGCGTGGTTTCGGCCTGGGTGTTTTCGATGACCGTGTTACCGGCCCTGATAATGATCCTTCCGCTACGGGTCAAACCGCGCGCCAAAGACCGGCGTCTGCCCATGGACCGCTTCGGCGACTTTGTGGTCAGCAAACGTACTCCGCTTTTATGGGGCATGACGGCTTTGGCGCTCATTGCCATATCCTTTATTCCGCGCCTCGAATTGGATGACCGGTTTGTCAAATGGTTTGATGAAACCATTCCGTTTCGCGTCGATACCGATTTCGCCACGGCCAACCTCACCGGCCCCTATACATTGGAATTCTCGATCGGCAGCGGCGAGTCCGGCGGTATCGCCGAGCCGGCGTACCTGGAGCGGCTCGAGGCGTTTTCACAATGGCTGCGCGCCCAGCCCGAGGTCACTCACGTCAACAGCTTCACCGATATCATGAAACGGCTGAACAAGTCCATGCACGGCGACGACCCGGGTTGGTACCGCCTGCCCGACCGGCGCAACCTGGCGGCGCAATACCTCCTGCTCTACGAAATGTCTTTGCCTTACGGGCTTGACCTCAACAGCCAGGTGAGTCTGGATAAATCGGCGACCCGGTTGACGGTGACCCTGGACACCATCCCGCAAAAACAGATTCTCGATGTGATCGACCGGGCCGAGGCCTGGCTGGCGGCCAATGTGCCGCCTCCCATGCAGGCCAAGGCGACGGGCACCATTGTCATGTTCGTTCATCTCGCGATTCGCAACATCATCGGCATGCTGAGCGGCACGGCCCTGGCCTTTCTGTTGATCTCCGCGACCCTCATCGTTGCGTTGCGCAGTTTTCGGCTTGGCCTGATCAGCCTGATTCCGAACTTTATCCCCGTGCTGATTACTTTTGGACTGTGGGGAATTTTTGTCGGCGAGATCGGCATCATCGCTTCCATGATCACGGCCACCAGCCTGGGGCTCATCGTCGATGACACGGTTCACATTCTCAGCAAATACCGCCGGGGCAAGCGCGAGCACAACCTGAATGTGCATGACGCCATTCGTTTCAGCTTCGCGCACGTGGGCACGGCCCTGTGGATGACCACGCTTGTTCTGGTCATCGGCTTTGCGGTGTTGAGTTCCTCAAGTTTCAAGCTCAACGTGGACCTGGGTATCCTCACCGCCATTACCTTAACTGTTGCCTTGGTGATGGATTTCCTGCTGCTGCCGCCGTTATTGATGTTTATGGACAAGGAAAAACGGTGCAATTGCGTGACCTGCCGACCCGGCCGGCTTGCAACGGATTAGCAAACCATGCGATTAGATTGAATGAAAGGAACCGGCGCTGCCGGTTTACGCTTCACGCAGCTCGTGAATCAGCGGCGTGCAGATGACCTCCATGGCGTGTTGCATCTTGCCGCCGGGGATGACCATGGTGTTGGGGCGGGACATAAAGGCGCCGTCGATTCTTTGCATCAGGTTCGGGAAATCGAATTTAGCCGGTTCGCGAAAACGGATGACAACAATGCTTTCATCCGGTGCGGGGACGTCTCGGGCAATGAAGGGGTTGGAGGTATCAACGACCGGCACGCGCTGAAAATTGATGTCGGTGAGCGAGAACTGCGGCACAATGAAATGTATGTAGTCGCGCAGGCGATGCAGAATAGTGTCGGTCACGGCTTCCGGCGAGTATCCTTTCATATACGTATCCTGGTGAATTTTCTGGATCCATTCCAGGTTAACGACCGGCACCACCCCGAGCAGCAGGTCAACGTGTTGGGCGACGTCAACACCGTTGTCCTCCCGCGCCGAGCGGCGCTCGATTACCCGCGGGTTGTGGGAAGGGCTCATTTTCCGGCGGGTCCAGGTGCGCGCGACAACACCGCCGTGCAGCCCCTCATAAAACAGAATGTCGGAGCCCGCGGGGATGGGTTTCCAGGGGGTAAACGCCCCCGGTGCCTGATCAAACTGTTCGTGGTTCTCTTCGGTGACGTAATGCCGCACCATCGCGGTGCCGTGTTCGGCGTATTCTTTGAACGTGGCCTCCAGTTTGTCGAACAGGTTGGCCTCCGGTCCGAAGTGGCTCACGCACTTCCCCTCCGCGTGCGCCCGTTCAATCGCCCGGTTCATTTCATCGCGGTCATAGCGCAGAAAGGCATCGCCTTCCATGAAGGCCGCCTTAATGCCTTCCCGGCGGAATATGTCCTGGAAGGCGTGTTTGACGGTCGTTGTCCCGGCGCCGGACGAGCCGGTCACGGCGACGATGGGATGTTTTTTCGACATTTAGGGTTCCCGATCCCACATGGTGAGACCGGCCTTTGTGTTCTTGATGTCTGGAGGCGGGGATCAATGATAACGAAGATCATTGATTGTATACAACAAAGTCACACCAGGCTGTAAATACAAGCCTAATGCATCACTCTGGCCGCGCCGGGATGATCATATATAGACAGAGATGCGCAGGACGGTTGCGCTAGCCGCAGACGGGGCAGGCGGGATCCTTGCGCAGTTTGATTTCACGCAGCGCCATGGTCCGGGCATCCAGGATCAACAGTCGGCCCATCAGCGTTTCTCCCATATCAAGCAGAACCTTCAAGGTTTCCACGGCTTGAATGCTGCCGATGATGCCCGCCACCGGCGCGAGAATGCCGGTCTCGGAACAACGCTCGTCGGGTTCATCCATCTCCTTATATAAGCAACGGTAGCAGGGGCTGTCGGCGCGATCGGCGCGAAACACCGTTACCTGTCCTTCCATGCGGATCACGGCGCCGGAAATGAGCGGGGTCTTCTCCGCGACACAGATCCGGTTGAGCGCAAACCGGGTGGCGAAGTTGTCGCTTCCGTCCACCACCGCGTCGGCCGATCGCACCTGTTCCCTCAAGGCGCTTTCATCCAGTTTTTTGTTGAAGGCGGTGATCCGGATGCCCGGATTGAGAGACTGCAACGTCTGGGTGGCCGAGACCGCCTTGTCCTGGCCGATGGTTGCCGTGGAGTGGATGATCTGGCGTTGCAGGTTGTGCAGGTCCACCTTGTCGTGGTCCACAATCACCAGGTGGCCGATGCCGCTTGCCGCAAGATACATGGCGACGGGGGAACCCAGGCCTCCGAGCCCGATGAGGAGCACGCGCGCACGCAGGAGCTTCTGCTGGCCCTCGATATTCACCTGCGGCAGCATGATGTGGCGGCTGTAACGCAGAAGCTGTTTGTCGTCCATGAGGGAGGCTCGCGGGCTTAAGTGCGCGGCCCCGCGCGGCACGTGGTGACGCGGTCATGCCCGGCCAGGTCCCGATGGCAGGCGATGTCGCGGTAGCCCGCCCGGCGCAAAATGGCATTGACGCTCCCCGCCTGATCATAACCGTGTTCCAATAACAGCCACCCGCCGGGTTTTAAATGATCCTTGGCGTGCGCCGCGATACGGCGAATGGCATCGAGCCCGTCGGCGCCGCCTGCGAGCGCGCTCGCCGGTTCGAAACGCACGTCCCCCCGCGTCAGGTGGGGATCACCACGAGGCACATAAGGCGGGTTACTTACCACCATATCAAACAATTCGCCCGTCAACGGCTCGAACCAGTTTCCGTGCCTGAACGCGACGTGGGTTAAACCCAGCGCCGTGGCATTTTCCCGGGCCAGGTCAAGCGCCGCCTGCGCGTTGTCGGTGGCGATGACTCGGCACGTCGGCCGCTCATGGGCCAGGGCCAGGGCAATCGCGCCGCAGCCGGTGCCGAGGTCGGCGACGGTCCAGGCGGCGCCTTGTGGAATATGCGTGAGGGCTTGTTCCACCAGAAGTTCGGTTTCCGGCCGCGGGATCAGGGTCGCGGCCGACACGCTCAACTCCAGCGACCAGAATTCGCGCCTGCCGGTCAGGTAGGCGACGGGCTCGCCCTGTTTACGCCTGGCAATCAGTGCGCGCAGGCGTTGTTCCTGTTCCGGATTGCATCCACGGTCGGGGTGCGCGTACAGGGCGCTGCGCGTGAGCGCGCAGACGTGCATGGCCAGCACTTCCGCATCCAGGCGTGGGGTGGGGCTCACCGGTGCGAGTTCCGCGATTGCCTGATTCAGAAATTGCCGCACGGTCATGTACCGGGTATCAGGCGCCCAGCGCCGCGAGTTGGTCGGCGTGGTCGGCCGTGTTGAGGGCGTCGATCAGCTCGTCGAGCTTGCCTTCCATGACCTGCTCCAATTTATAGAGCGTCAAGTTGATGCGGTGGTCGGTCACGCGCCCCTGGGGAAAATTATAGGTGCGGATGCGCTCGGAACGGTCGCCGCTGCCGACCAGGCTCTTGCGCGTGGCGGCCTCCTGCTCGCGTTGCTTGCGCCGTTCCTGTTCGAGCAGGCGCGCGGAGAGGATCGACATGGCGCGCGCACGGTTTTTATGTTGCGAACGCTCGTCTTGGCATTCCACCACGATGCCGCTCGGGAGGTGCGTGATGCGGATGGCGGAGTCGGTTTTGTTGACGTGCTGGCCGCCGGCGCCCGAGGCGCGGAAGGTGTCTATTTTGAGATCCGCGGTGTTGATATTGATCTCGTCGATCTCCTCGGCCT
>WGFP01000034.1 GCA_015492195.1 Acidiferrobacterales bacterium | reverse complement strand
TTTTTTGCTTGACCGCGGTCTACCCGGATCACAATTATTTATGGAGCATATAAACTAGGGAATCTCTGAAATATGGCTTTTTACCGCAAAGGCGCAAAGCGTGCAAAGATTTTTCTCTTTAATAATTCCGTTATTTCTTTGCGTCCTCCGCGTGACGCACAGGGATGTGCGAATCCCTCTCCGGGGAGGCAAACCCCGCACCGCCGCGAGCGCAGGATGCGCTGGAGCGGCCTTTGCGGTGAATATTCATAATTAATCAGGCCTTCCCTAGGGTTTTCCATTTTTTTGGAATTTATCCCCTTGACTGCGACTAGCGGAGGGAGAAACGCGCGCACCATTTCTCTATCGCCTGGCGCACTTCCCTTGGTTTTTCAGTCAGCGGCCAGTGATAGGCGTTGATGGTGACGGTCTGTGCGTCGGTGAATTGCGCGATGGTTTTTCTGGTTTTAGCGGGATCGGTATAAGTCAGGCCGGAGGAAAGCAGCACCAGGACGGGAACTTTAATTTTGGAAAGCGGGGGCAAAGGACGCAGACTTTCAATGAGCTCCTGAAGGTAGCTCGCCGTCGGGAAATGTTTTATGTCCGGCCAAGGCGAAGAATAACGACGGATGATGGCCTTCCGATCACCGCTTTCCCGCAGGGCCGCCCGGGTTTGTATGTCCAGCCTGTGCAGGTCCCTAGGCGGAATGTGACGGCGGCGAATGCCGAAGGCGTTTAACAGCCGCACCACGCCGATGGTGAACCAGATGACGGGTTTTAGCTGGCTCAGCCACCACATGAATCCGCGCAGGGCGGTATGAAATATAGGATCGATGAGCACCAAACCGCTTACCCGCGACGGGTAGCGGCTGGCGAACTGGAGCGCCACCTGGGCGCCGAGACTGTGACCGATTAAGAGGGCTTGATCGTAGCCTTCGGCATCAAGAAGGGTAACCAGATCTTCGCACCAGATCTTCATGCCGATTTTACTGCGGGGGGAGGATTCTCCATGTCCGCGCAAGTCCAGTTGTATCAAGTCCCAGGATTTCTTTAGTTTTGTGTCCTCCACAAATTCCGACCAGCGCGTGAGATTACTGGCCATGCCGTGGAGTAAGATGATCGTCCGGTCTGATTGCTTGTCGGCAGGCCGGAGGCGATAGTGGATGATCGTTCCATCCTGCATAGCCTGTGTATGATGATTGTCCATGGGATATGTCGCTTCCTTTTTCCAGCTTTTATTTGAAGTTTAGCAATGCAAGCGACAGGCCCGGCCAATAGGTGATAATCAGGACGGCCAGCATCAGGATAAACATGAAAGGCAGGGCGGCGATAAAGAGATCCACGATTCTCTTTTTGAACCGGTAGCTCGCGATAAAAAGGTTCATGCCCACCGGCGGCGTGAAGTAGCCGATCTGCATGTTTGCCAGGAAGATGATTCCGAGATGGACCGGATGTACACCGTAACCCACCGCGATGGGAAGAATCAGCGGCACTATAATGACCAGCGCGGAAAAGATATCCAGCATCATTCCCAGGATTAACAGAAATACATTAAGCATAATCAGGAAAGTTAATTTGCTATCGATGTGTATTTTGATGAATTCGAAGAATTTTGTGGGCACCTCGGCGTCGATAAGGTAATTGGTCGAGGCGAGCGAAGCGCCAAGAATAATCATTACGCTTCCCACCAGCACCATGGAATCGCGCATGATCCGGGGTAAGCCGGCAAGTTTTATCTCACGGTAGATAAAAACCTCCACGATCAACACGTATATTACCGATACCGCGGCGGCTTCGGAGATGCTGAAATAACCGCTGTAGATGCCTCCCAATACGATAAATGGAAGGGGGATCTCCCAGATCGCCTCACGCACGGCGGCGCGTGCTTCACGCCAGGAAAAATTCGGCCGTTCTATGGAAATGGTACGGCTTTCCCACATGGCCCAGCCCGTCAACAACACCAGCATGAGTAATCCCGGCAGCAGGCCGGCGATAAAAAGATCATCAATGGAAACCGGCTGACCGAGATTCAGCTGTTGGGCGATGATGCCGTATAGAATCAGGGCAATCGAGGGTGGAAACAACAACCCCAGGCTGCCCGATGAGGTAATCAGACCGAGGTTGAAGCGTTCCCGGTATCCCGCTTGTTTGAGAGCGGGATAAAGCAAGGCACCCAGGGCAATGATGGTTACGCCCGAGGCGCCGGTGAGCGCGGTAAAAAACGCGCTGGCCACAAGCGCCACAATGGCCATGCCGCCGTGCATCCAGCCCATCAAGGCATTGGTTAAACGCACCAGTCGTTCCGAGGCCCTGCTTTCGCTGAGCAAGTAACCCGTGAAGGTAAACAGGGGAATGCCTATCAGCATCGGCATGTCCACCAAACGATAGACTTCGATGGCAATTACCGCGAGATCCACGTCTGACTGGTAAAATCCGATTATGGCGCCTGCGGCGATCACGGCAAAGAGGGGCGCACCGAACAACGCGACGACAAGAAGCAGAATCCCGATGAGGATCATTTTTGTTGTTGGCCTGCAAAGAGTTGCTTAAAGTGAATAATGATAAAGATCAGGTAATGCAGGGAGATCACCCCGAATGCGACGGGTATGATCAGTTCGACGATCCAGGAAGGCACGGAAGCAAAGGCCATGGTTTCGGCTTCTCGCTCAATCAGCACAAAGCGGATGGAATGGTAGGTCAATATCGCCGAGATCACGCATGTGAACACATCCGTAATCGCCCAGCAACCCACCCTTAACCGCTCCGGCATGAATCGTAACAGAACGTTTACGGATATCAGGCTCTTCTGGCGCGCCGCGACGATGGCTCCGGCGAGAGCAACCCAGAGCACAAGTGTGCGCAGAAGTGGATCGGCCCAGGAGATGCCGGTGTCAAAAAAGTTGCGCAAGATGATTTGTGTACCGGCGAACGCGGTCATGGCCGCCAGCAAAACGATCAGGATCCAATCCTCAATGAGGCTGGTAATACGGAGTAGGCGGGCGAGTCCCGCGCCGCGCTCCTGGGCCATGGCGCGATATTACCTTAATGAGGCCGAGGTGTGTGATTTCCGGTAGGTATGCAAGTGATTCATAACGGCATTTAATATATTAGAAGTGTAGACGCCTTTTTTCTTGAGGTAACCCCGGGTTTTTGCCGCGATGTCCTTCCAATGGGTGAGCGCTTCCGGAGAGGGAGAGATAAATACAATCCCCTGATTCTGTAGTGCCTGTCTGGCTTTGTCATTGCCCCGCCGATTTTGTTTGTCGATTTCTCTAAATGTCTTTCCCATCACTTCCCGCACGATTTTCTGATCCCCGGGGGATATTTTTTTGAAGGCCTTCCGGTCTATGGCCAGCAAGGCATAGACATAACTGAGAGGGGTATCGGTAAGATACTTGAGCCGGGTGTGCCACTGCAAGGCGATCGCCGCGATCGGTGAGGTACCGACGGTGTCGATCAGGCCCGTCTGCAGACCGGTCAGAACATCGGAAATGGGAAGTGGAATGGGCGTTACGCCCGCCTGTTCGAAGACAGTACGGCTGATCATGTCTCCTTCCGGAACCCATATTTTCTGTCCCCTGATGTCCTCGATGGTCTTAAGCGGCTTGTTGGACATCAGATAGGCGAATCCGCCTTCCGCAAATCCAAATGTAACAAACCCGCGTTTCTCCAAGCCTTTGATCAATATGTCGTCCATGCGCTTACGGGCGTAATCGACTTCGTCCAACGACCGAAAGAGCAGCGGCAGGCCGTAGATCTGGGCATCGGGATAAATTTTGGAAAGACTGCCCGCGATGACGGCGCCCCCCTGAAGCTGGCCGATGCGGATCTTACGCAAAACGCTTTGATCGTTTCCCATGATGCCGCCTGGGTAAAACTTGAAGATCACTCTGCCCTGGGTGCGTGCGGCAATCTCTTTCGCGCCTTTGCGTATTTTTTTCATCCACGGCGTGCCGTCGGGAGATACGGTTGCGACCTTGAGTACCACGGTCTTTGCTTGGACAGGCGGTGCGACCGGCAGGGCAAGCATGGTAAGCAGAAGAGTTACTAAGAATCCGGATAGTTTTTCACGATTTTTATACATGGCCTTTTCCTTGGTAAGGATGGTTATCTTGTTATCCTACGTGCAACGTGACTCGTTAAATGAATTAAAAGTACTGGTCGCCTGAGGCAAGCAATTTTCGCGCCTTCTCCTGGGCCAAAGTATTCATGAGCGTGAAACCGGGCTCGTAAGGCTTCTCCTCAAGGACGTCGCGAAGCAATTTGTCATGCAGTGCTTTGTCAAACACCATCCGCGCGTAGCGCTCAGCATACACCACCTTGGCCATCAGGTTACGGCCGCCGGACAGCTCGATGGCGCGCTCGAAATGTGCCCGGGCCTCGTCCGGTTTTCCTCCCAACGTGGGCGGCAAGAGTATAGACAGGACTCCGAGATAAAGGTGTGCTCCTCCCCGGTCGTGCGTTTCCTCAAGTTCCAGTACCCGCTGCATGGCGGCCTTGACCTTGGGTATGTCGGCCATGGCGTTAAAGTCATCCTGATGCGTCTGAATCCATCCCGCCCAGGCCGTCGCATAGGTATACAGGGCGGAAACATCGGATAGGGTCATTGAGGGCAGAAGCGCTACATACTCGTCATAGGCGCGCTCATGCATGTCACATCCGACGGGGCGGGCCCGGCAAAGCGCGCGTATGCTGAAACTTCTGGCTTTGTCGCTCAGGCGTTGTGCCCGTTTTGGGTCGTCCACAAACACACTGGCATACGAACCGTATAGTTTGGCGCCCGCCAGCAAAAGCCTTTGATTGTTCGGATCCCCCTCGATCAGCCCGTCGATCATCAGGAGGTAGGCGGGCGCGCCTTCCTTGACGGTCTTGGGGTCGTCCTGATTAAGGATGGCGGTGGAGATGTTTTGGGCAAGCCCCTCCGTCGCCGATGAGACGAAATAGCTGCACCCGGAGAGTAGTAAGGTGCCCGCAAGAAAAAGGAATCGGATGATGACGCATTTCTTTTTTCGGTATGAAAGAGGGATTAGGTCTTGCTTCATATGCTTGTGGACGGTCCCCCTTTACTGTCTCCGGCAAGCCCAAATCTTGCCGCGTGGGATTATTTGCTGAATAACTTTGATTTTAACCGATTTTTCGCGCCGGGAGCGCCCCGAAGCGGTGTGCTAATTAGTTGACAAATAGAGATTTTCTGGTATTTAATGACTAAAAAGTCATTTATTGATTCTTCGTGATGCCCGGTTCAACCAATAAATCAATCAAGAAGCGACGGTGGAAAAGGCGCAAGGACGCGCGCCCCGGCGAGATTCTGGACGCGGCACTCATGCTCTTCGTGGAGCGCGGGTTTGCCGCCACCAAGCTCGACGACGTGGCGCGCAAGGCCGGGCTTTCCAAGGGCAGTGTGTATTTGTACTTCGAGAACAAGGAGACGCTGTTCCGCGCCGTGGTCCGGGAAATGGTGCTGCCGGAAATCAAACGGGTGGAGCAGCAGGTGGACCGTTATCGAGGACCGGCGCAGGAACTCGTCCGCAAACTGGTGTATCAGTGGTGGAGCATGGTGGGAGAATCACGGCTTTCGGGCGTTCCTAAATTGCTGGTGTCGGAGGCGAGCAATTTTCCCGAACTGGCCAGGTTCTTCGTCGATCAGGTGATCCGCCGTGTGCGCCGGGTCTTCGTCCGCGTGTTGCAGCAGGGCATCGACCGCGGCGAATTCAGGGAGTGCGACGTCAATCATGCAGTGCGCGTATTGATCGCCCCTCTGGTCTTCGCCGCCATCTGGCAGCATTCGTTGTATCCATTCGATAAAGATCCCTACGATGTCCGCGTGTTTCTCGACACGCATCTCGACACGTTCCTGAACGGTCTCCTTAACGAATCTGGACAAAAAATATGAAAGGCATTTCATGTTTGTCGGCGGTATTCGCATTTCTGCTAACGGCGGGGTCGGTCGGTGCCGGCGAGTCGCTTACCTTCAGGCAGGTGCTGCAACGGGTGTTGGATACCGATCTGTCGTTGCAGGTGGCGGCCATGAAGGTACAGCGCGCGCGTCAGGAAAATCCGCGCGTGGAAAGCCGGCTTGGTTGGGTCCTGGAAGGTCAGGCGGGTGTGGCGCGTGATACCAGCCCTTTGCTGGGCACACCCACCGATCGAACGGATGCCAGCGCCAGTCTTGATCGCAAACTTGTCTCCGGCGGCAGCGTCGGTTTGGGTGCGGGATATACCCGTGAAGATAGCGGGGCTACGTTCAGTCCCGCTATTCCAAATCCTGCGGATTCGACAAGCGTTGATTTGAACTATCGGCTCCCGCTGGGGCAGGGAAAAGGTAATCCGGATTATCACCAGGGTTTGACCAGTGCCGCCGCCGGCGTGGAAATCGCCGAAGCTGACCGGGAAGCGCAGCGTGATCAATTGGCTCGCAAGACTGCTGATCTCTTCTATGCGGCAGCCCTGACGTGGGCACAACTCGAGAACGCCAAGCGGGCCATCGCGCGCGCCGAACGATTAAAGCGTTATATCCGGCGCAATATCGCTCTTGGGATCGCCGAGAAAAAGGATCGTTTGCAAGCCGAGGCCCAATTACGCACGCAAATCGCCGAATACCGCAGATTGCAAGTCGCCTGGGAACGGCAGCGCACCGAACTCAACCGCCTGATGAATCGTCCCTGGGACGCCGAGTTTGTTCCCGCGCTTGCCGATCCCCTTGCGCCGGTTACGGAGGATATTCGAAAGCTGTTGCAAGAGGCGGAAGCCAACAATCCGGATCTTCGCCGTAACCGCGCCCGCGTCAGCCGGGCCGAGGCCGCGATCGCCCGTGCCCGCGATGCCGCGCGGAACAAAATGGACGTGGTGCTTTCCGTCGGCAACAAAACATTGAGTGGTAATACCCTATTAGGAAGCGTCAATCGCTCGGAGCGCGTCGGCGGCGTGCGTCTGGAATACCGCTATCCCCTGGACAAGCGCGGTTTTGACGCGGAGATCAACCAGGCTCTGTTGGACCGTTCCATCGCCCTGCGCGAAATCAGCCTGGTGCAGTCGGATCTGCGTTATAACGTGTCCAGTTTGCTGGCCGAAATCAACGCCGCGCGGCGCGCTCTGGAAGGTTATCGCCTGAGTCTGGAAAGCGAAAAGCTGAAGCTTATGGAAGCGGAAGAGCGCCATCGTACAGGTCGTACCGAAACCGACAAGCTGATTCAGTCCGAATCGGATTTTTATCTCGCCGAGTTTTTACTGGAACAACAGAAAATCGACTTGGCCCGCAAGCACACCGATCTCGATATCCTGCGTGGTTCTCTTTGGAGAACCGTTGTCCCCTCCGGCACACGTGAAGAGGGCGTCGTTCAATGACCCGTTTCCTCCGTTTTCTGGTCGAGCGCGGCCTGATGGTCAACCTGATCACGATTTTTCTGGTTGGGCTGGGTATGTACGCGGCTTTTCATATCAACCGCGAGGCGTTTCCCAACGTCAATCTGGACCTGATCCAGATTGACACAACTTATCCTGGCGCCACGCCGGAAGAACTGGAACGCCTGGTGATTACACCCATCGAGCAGGAACTGAAGGCCTTAAACGGCATCGACCGGATGGTCTCGGCAGCCTTTCCCGGCTCCGGGCGGATCACGCTGGAGCTGGATCCTTTTGCCACGAACCGCGTGAGGTTGGCCAGTGACGTGCAGCTTGCGGTCGACCGCGCCGATTTGCCGGACGATCTTCCGGATGATCCGAAGGTTACGGAGATCGAAGGCGCGGTATTCCCGATTATCCGGATCGCCGTCGCCGCGCCGCTAGAGCCGCTCGAACTCAAGCGCTTGGGCGACCGCATCAAAGACGATCTTCTGGAAGTTCCCGGTGTCGCCAAGGTAGTGATCCAGGGTGCCCGCAAGGCGGAGATTCGGGTGGTGGTGCAGCCGGAAAAGCTTCGGCGGCACCGAATCTCCGTGGGTGAGATCGCGGCATTGCTTTCCAGCTGGAACATCAACGCCCCCGGCGGCGACATCGACACGGCCGAGGGCCAAAAAGCGGTACGCATCGTCGGGGAGTTTCGCAGCGCCGAGGATGCGGCCAACCTGATGCTGCGCGCGAATGAGTGGGGCGGCGGCATCCGCCTGGGCGACGTGGCCACCGTGACTGAATCACTGGAAGAGCCAAACGTCATTTACGATGTATCCGGCGAGCCGGCGTTGGCCATGATTATTCTGAAAAAGGCCGACGCCGATATCATTGCCACGGTGGACAGGATTGATAAATACCTGGATACCGTGCCGAAGCGCTACGGCGCCGAAGTGAGAACCGAGACCTTTCAGGATTTCTCCCGTTTTGCCCGCATGCGCTTGGGGGTGCTTACCAACAACGGCATGGTGGGCCTGGTGTTGGTTTTCGTGGCGTTGATCATGTTCCTACGGCCGTCGGTGGCGCTTACCACCACTTGGGGTCTGCCGATCATTTTTCTCACTGGACTTTTTGCGCTTTATCTTTCGGGAATCACCCTGAACCTTGTCTCCATGATGGGCTTTATCATCGTGCTCGGCATGATCGTGGACGATGCCATTATTATCGGTGAGAACATCACCTATCACATGGAAAAAGGGCTTAACCCGACCGAGGCGGCGGTGAAAGGGGCGTATGAACTGCTCGGCCCGGTCACGGCCACGGTCATGACGACCATCGTGGCGTTTCTGCCGCTGATGTTCATGACCGGCATCATCGGAAAACTCGTCATAGCCATTCCCATTGTCGTGATCTCGCTAATGCTGTTCTCTTGGTTGGAGTCCTTCATGGTTCTGCCGAGCCATGTGCGGCATGTGACAAATCCTCGTAAGCATCCGAGGGAGCGCGCCTGGTTGGTGTGGCTGGAAGAAACCTACGCGCGCCTGCTTGACAAGGTATTGACGCATCGCTGGCTGACCCTCGGTATTGCCCTGCTGATCCTGATTGGCAGCGTGGTCTTGGCCAGGACCGCCATGTCCTTCCAGTTGTTTCCTCCCGTCGGCGTGGACCAGTACATCGCGCGCGTCACCGCCCCGCCGGGCACCAGCGTCGAGGCCATGCGCGAACATCTCATCAAGGTCGACCGCGAGATACGAAATCGCATTAACCCGGATTACTTGGATGCCACGCTCCTGACAAGCGGTGAGACCGCCGTCGACGTCGGCGATCCCCTGACCCAACGCGGCGGACGGTACGGGCAGATCCGCGTGATCTACACGCCGGCCGTGGCCCGCCCGGATCACGATGCCTTGCACGACATGCGTAAAATCGCCAGGGAAGTGCCGCCCCTGTTTCCGGAACTCAAGATTGCCTTGGCGGAAGTCAGGCCCGGCCCGCCCACCGGCCGGCCGCTGGAGGTGGAAATTGCCAGCAACGACAACGTCGCCAGCGAAACTGCGGCGCGGCGGCTGATTGAATTTCTTAAGAAGGTCCCCGGCGTCACTGCGGTGGACAGCGGCCTGGAACCCGGCGACGAAGAATTGCACGTCGTGCTCAACCGCAGGCTGGCGGCTTACGCCGGCGTTGATCTTGCCACCGCCTCGAACCATGTACGCGCGGCGGTCGGCGGCTGGCGTGTTTCGACGCTGCGTCGCGGCACGGAAGAGGTTGACATCACCATCCGGTATCCGAACAGCGGCCGCGACCAGCTCAAACAGTTGCGTGAACTCTTGATCCCCAATCAGCGCGACGGCCTGGTGCCTTTGTCGCGAATCGCACGTCTGGAAGAAAATCCGGGTTTTACCACCATCCGTCACAAGGCCGGCATCCGCGTCGTCAACGTGGTCGCCGACATCAACACCGATGTCATCACCAGCCTTGAGATCAATAATCTGGTAGCTGAGAAACAGGCCGAATGGACCGGTGATGTCGCGGAAAAGGTCCAGGTAAAATACGGCGGTGAGGCGGAAAAGAACGTCGAGTCCTTCAGAGGTTTATTGGTGGCCTTCATGTTCGCGCTGGTCGGCATCTTTTTTATCCTCGCCATTCAGTTCAATAACCTGGGTTATCCATTGATCGTGATGCTTGCGATCCCCTTCGGCGCCATCGGGATCATCCTCAGTTTCTTCATGCACGACTTGTTGTGGAAACCGATGCCGTTGTCGTTCTTCTCGACCATGGGCATGGTGGCGCTCGCCGGCGTGGTGGTGAACAGCGCCCTGGTGCTCCTGGTGTTTGTCCAGCGCATCATGAAGGAAGGCGTCCCCTGCCGCGAGGCGATCGTTATCGCAGGCCGCCGTCGCTTACGCGCGGTCTTGCTGACCGCCGCCACCACGGTGATGGGCCTGCTGCCGACGGCCTACGGCTGGGGCGGGCTCGACCCGTTTGTTTCACCCATGGCGCTCGCCCTGTCCTGGGGATTGATCTTCGCGACCCTGATCACCTTGGTCACGATCCCCGCGGCATTGGCCGTGGGCATGGACATCAATGCCAAGTTGATGGAAGTTTTCGGTAAAGTGCGGGCGAACAAGGGGTTTAAAAAGTAGGAAATATAACCCGGCAAGCATTGATCATTGCTTCCATGCGGGCGGCTTTGATACTTTACGCTTCAGGGCTGGATTTATCCCGTAGGCCTGCATTGCGAGAGGGAATATGAGATTAAAGGGTCGAGGCCGATGGCTGGTGTGGTTTTTCGGGGCGATGCTGGCGCTCGCGCTGTCGGGCTGCGGCGGATTGTCGAAGGGCGAGGGTGAATACGGGATACGCGTTACGTCGGAGCCATCCGGAGCGGTGGTTTACGCCTCGGGCAAGAAGCTCGGCACGACCCCGTTATTTCTACGAAGCGATACTTTTCCGACAAAACGCGTTGGGGTTGTTTACCGGTCGGTCGGCACCCTGTCCCTGAAGCGCGCGGGTTGCAAGACCTATCACAAGGAAGTGGACGACAAGGTACTGTCGAAAGACATGCACGTGGTCCTAGAATGCGGCCCGGACTATCGCGAGACCCCTTCCCCCGAGCCGGCTCCGGCCACAACTTCTGAAAAGCCAACTGAAACGGGCGACACCATCGAACGTCGTCTGCGGAAATTGAACGCGTTGTACAAGAAGGGGCTGATTACCGACCAGGAATACCGCCTTATCCGCAAGCGGATTCTGGACGACCTATAGCTAGACGTCATAACCCAGGTTCGGCGCCAACCATCTTTCCACTGTCGCAACATCCATCCCCTTGCGTCTTGCATAGTCTTCGACTTGGTCCTTGCCGAGTTTTCCGACGGCGAAGTATTGCGCCTCGGGATGGGAAAAGTAAAAGCCGCTGACGCTGGCGGGGGGCCACATGGCGAAGCTTTCCGTGAGTTTAATATCGGTGTTCTTCGTGGCATCGATGAGTTTGAACAGCAATGCCTTTTCCGTGTGGTCCGGGCAGGCGGGATAGCCGGGGGCGGGGCGGATGCCCCGGTACGCTTCTTTTATCAAGGCTTCTTTGTTTAGGTCTTCGTCTTTGGCATACCCCCAGAATTCCTTGCGCACGCGCTCATGCAGGCGCTCGGCGAACGCCTCAGCCAAACGATCCGCTAAGGCCTTGACCATAATCGCGTTGTAGTCATCATGGTCTTTTTCGTACTGCTGCACGAGCTGGTCGGCGCCGATGCCCGTAGTGACCGCAAACGCACCGATGTAGTCTTTAAGCCCGGTTTCCTTGGGTGCAACAAAGTCCGCGAGCGCGCGGTTGGGGCGGCCCGGCGGTTTTTCATCCTGCTGGCGCAGCGTATGCAGCGTCATTAATGTTTTCTTGCGCGTGTCGTCTTCGAAGATCTCAATGTCGTCATCATCCACGCTGTTGGCCGGAAAGAGTCCGATTACCCCCCTGGCCTTGAGCAGCTTGTTGTCGATAATGCGCTTTAACAGGCTTTGGGCGTCGTTAAAAAGCTTGGTTGCTTCCCGGCCGACTTTTTTGTCTTTCAGAATCCCGGGATAACGGCCTGACAATTCCCATGCCCGAAA
>WGFP01000033.1 GCA_015492195.1 Acidiferrobacterales bacterium | reverse complement strand
CCTCACCCCTCGTCCTCGCCCTACGGGCAGCCTACGGCTGTCCAAATTGCATCCCTCGGCTCCGTAAGCGGTACATCCCTGTACCACTTCTCGATCCCGTCGAATTTGTCTTATCGCGACAAGACAATTTTGCTGGGAGCAAAATTGGACGCACGCCAGTGCGCCGAAACGGGGCGCGCCATGGATGGCGCGCATCAAAGTTCCCAAAGAAACGCTCCCCCAAGTCTGCGCCCGCAAACATCGCGGGTTCCCTCGCACCGTCAGTCGTCTTGTATGGTGTTTCCAGCGCTTCCTTGGGAAACTGGGAGCGCCGGGGTGGAGGGACATCGGTCGTCATCTGCCATGGCAAAAGGGACAGACACTCTGAGAACTCTCCCACCCCACCACCAACGTCGATGAGGAATCTCGCGGCAGCGTGTTTGATCCGGGCTGACCGCCGATTGGACGGCAAGCTTACGTCGGTGGGCGCCCACCCCAGCGTTTTTAACTTACCCCAGGAGATCAGGAACATGCAAACACCCCTAAACATTGGCGTCGATGTGGCGAAAGACGCGGTCGTGGTCGCCTGTGCCAATCGGTCCTTTGCCACCCAGACCGTTCCGAATCAACGCACGGCGCTGTTGGCCTGGCTCCACACCGTGCCCACCGGCAGTCGGATCGGCCTGGAGGCCACTGGCGGCTATCACGAGCAGCTGGCGGATCTTGCCCAGGCGAGCGGCCTGACCGTCTTTGTGCTCAATCCCAGAGATACCCGGCATTACGCCCGCGCCATCGGCCGCCGCGCCAAGACCGACCGTGTCGATGCGGCACTGATCGCGCGTCTGATTGCCCATGAGCACATGCATTTACGCCCCTATGTCCCACCCACGCCGGCACAGCGCCAGACCGATCGGTTGCTCAAACGCCGTGCCAAGCTGACCACGGTAAAAACCACCTTAACGCTCACGCTTAGGGGGGTCCCCGGCTTTGGCGCCGACCTCAAGGACCTCCTCGCCAGACTGGATGCCGTGATCACCAACATCGATCAAACCCTGGTAAACCTCATGGCCCAATCGCCCCGGCGGCAAGAAACCCTGAGGCGTCTGCAAACCATCGTCGGCGTTGGGCCGCTGGTCGGCATGAGCCTCGCCAACACCTTAGGACGCATTCCCTTTCGTTGCGCCGATGCCTTTGTCGCCTACGTGGGTTACGACCCGAAACCCAAAGACTCGGGACAAAAATGCGGTCGCCGGCGCCTGTCCAAGCGCGGTCCCGCCGAGCTTCGGCGGCTGCTCTTTAATGCCGCCATGTCCGCCGCCAAAACCACGACCTGGAAACCGCTCTATGACGCCTACCGTCAACGGGGGTTGGCTACCACCGCGGCCCTGGTCATCATCGCCCGCAAGATCGCGCGCACCGCTTGGTCGATCCACCACCATGGCACGGTCTTTGTCCCCGAACGACTGAACAGGTGTTTGACGTAAACCATAGAATCTCAGAGGGTGCGCACACGGCACCTCCCTGTGCCGGGTGCGCACGCGCGGGATCCCTCCCGCGCCCCGAAGGGCTGTGCTGTACAGGGATGTACGAATGCCGCGAGCGCATGGATGCGCAGGAGCGGCCGCTTCGCCTTCCTTCGGTGCTCGGCTTGACTAAGGGGCGGGAAAAACCAGAAAACGGAAAAAGCGTTGGATTACTATACTCGGCGGCGTCTACGGGATTCTTTAGAAATCCCTTCGGCCATCACTCTGATGGGATGTCCACATATGGAAAACTTTCTCCATTATTGGCAAAAGTTTTCCAATAATGAATATGGCGTTTATTTATAGTATAGGTGCAGGGGAAGCGAGATGGTCAAGAACAGTGTGCGTTACTGTGACTGTTGCGAAGAAGAGATTCCGAAAGGGGGTAAGTTCAATCTATCCCCATTGTTTTCACAATGTACATTTCGCGACAATAAAATCAGGTTTTTGGCGTCAAAGAGCAGCAATGTTACAGTGAGTGTCTTAAGTTTGATGTGACTACTCTTAACAAATGGCGCATTGAAAGTAGAATGAGGTGTAGACGCATGAGAACAAGAAATATAACACTGCTTCCTATGTCGCTTGTTTTTTATGCAACCATCGCCATCAGTGCCGAGGCGCCACCCACCCTAACGCTGGAATCGTTAACGCCTGATATTTCCAACAAAAGCGCGGGGGGGTTATTACGGCGGGGTTGCCGTGGCCGGGGCCGACCCCAAGATTGATGAAAAATGCGCCGAAGCCGGCATCGCCGCTGTCCAAGAAACGCTTGAATTCGCCGATTGAATGAAGCGTTTACGCTTAGCAGAAGCTGTCCGAACCACCCAAATTCCTCAGCCCGGTTTTTTCCAACAGAGAGGTTGAGGATTCATTAATCCAGCCTTTTTTCGCCAATAATTGCTAAATTCCCCGCCGCCCGGTAACATGCCGCCCGTTTTTAGGCCGGAAAAACGAGGAGAATCCGATGCGCCGACCGATGGTCGCGGGAAACTGGAAAATGAACGGCAGCCGGGCCGAGTCCGCGGCCCTGGTGGACGGGATCGTGCAGGGCATGGGCTCTGTCACCAAGGCGGAAGTGGTGCTGTGCCCCCCGTATATCCTGATCCCGCTGGTGGCGGAAAAGCTGGCCGGCCGGCATGACATCCCTTGGGGCGGGCAGAATCTCGACACCCATGTCTCCGGCGCCTATACCGGTGAGGTCTCCGGGCCAATGCTTAAAGACTTCGGCTGCACGTACGTCATCATCGGCCATTCGGAGCGGCGCACCTATTATCATGAAGACGACGGGCTGGTGGCGGAGAAATTTGGCGCCGCCCACGCGGCCGGCCTGACGCCGATCCTCTGTATCGGAGAGACCCTTGAGGAACGGGAGGCGGGGCAAACGGAGGCCGTCGTGGCCCGGCAGCTGGATGCGGTGCTGGCGGCGCACGGCATCGACGGATTCAAAAACGCGGTGCTTGCCTATGAGCCGGTTTGGGCCATTGGCACCGGCAAAACCGCCACGCCCGAGCAGGCGCAGGAGGTGCACCGCTTTATCCGGGGTAAACTGGCTGCAAAAGACGGCAAAGTGGCGGATAATTTGCGCATTCTTTATGGCGGCAGCGTCAAGGGGTCGAACGCCAAGGAGCTGTTCGGCCAGGCGGATATTGACGGCGGTTTGATCGGCGGGGCGTCGTTGAAAGCGGAAGAATTTCTGACCATCTGTCGCGCCGCCGAGTAACGGTTGACGCATTCGTGTGTATCGGAGCAATAAACGGTGAATGACATTGTTTTAGTGGTGGATATTCTGGCTGCCGTGGGTCTTGTTGTCTTGGTTCTGTTGCAGCAGGGCAAAGGGGCGGATATCGGTGCGGCATTCGGGAGCGGCGCCTCGCAAACCTTCTTCGGCAGCCGGGGTTCAGCCAACTTTCTGACCCGGACAACGGCGGTACTGGCGGCGATTTTTTTTCTCGCCAACATGACGATTGCGTATTTATCCACGCGCCAAGTGGAACCGAAAAGCGTGGCCATTCCCGATACCACTGAAGCGCCCGCGCCTCCCAAACCGGCGACTCCCCCGGTGCCCGAGGTTCCCAGCGGCCCCAAGCCGACAAAAGTACCGGAAGTGCCTAAATAAACAGACGGGATTGACGGGATTTGCAGGGCAGGAGTTAAAATCCGTGAATCCTGCGAGATCTGTAAGTCTTGTCCGACGCGTTTTACAAATGCCGAAGTGGTGGAATTGGTAGACACGCCGTCTTGAGGGGGCGGTGGTGAAAGCCGTGCGGGTTCGAGTCCCGCCTTCGGCACCAATGGCTGTTTTAATCATTTTGATAGGCATTTTTTATGCCCTCAAAAGTTGTATAACCATCTGAAAGTTAATGTAATGTACGATTGATGCCGGCTTGACTTTTGCGGTACCCGATGCCTAGACTCGCCGACGAACTTTAATCGGCCTCGCGCGCAGTTAACTTGCAGGCAACAGGGTGCAGATGCTGCAAAATTACCTCCCCATTCTGATTTTTATCGGAGTTGCCGTGTTCATCGGCGGCGTCATGATGATGATGGGCCGGATGCTGGGGCCCCATCGCCCCGATAGCGAAAAACTTTCCCCTTACGAATGCGGCTTTGAGGCCTTCGAGGACTCGCGCATGAAGTTCGACGTGCGGTACTACCTCGTGGCGATCCTTTTCATCATTTTCGATCTTGAGATCGCCTTTCTTTTCCCGTGGGCGGTGGTGCTGCGGGAAATCGGCATGTTCGGGTTTCTTTCCATGATGCTGTTTCTCGGCATTCTGGTGATCGGTTTTATCTATGAATGGAAGAAGGGTGCGCTGGAATGGGAATAGAGGGCTTTCTCGAAAGGGGTTGGGTCACCACGCAGGCGGACACGCTGATCAATGCCGCCCGCACGGGTTCGTTGTGGCCGATGACCTTTGGATTGGCCTGTTGCGCGGTGGAGATGATGCACGCCGCGGCCGCGCGTTACGACATGGACCGCTTTGGCATGGTGTTCCGTCCAAGCCCGAGACAATCCGACGTGATGATTGTCGCCGGCACCTTGGTCAACAAAATGGCACCGGCCCTGCGCAAGGTTTACGATCAAATGGCCGAGCCGCGCTGGGTGATTTCCATGGGGTCCTGCGCCAACGGCGGCGGTTACTATCATTATTCCTACTCGGTCGTACGCGGCTGCGACCGGATTATTCCGGTGGATGTATATGTGCCCGGCTGTCCGCCCACGGCCGAGGCCTTGCTCTACGGCATCATCCAACTGCAGAACAAAATCAAGCGCACCCACACCATCGCCCGTTGAACCACAGAGGGAATCCGGATTATGAATGATTCACTCCCCTCCGCGGGGAATGCTCCAGATGCTGTTGCCGCCCACGCCAGGGAGACGTTCGGCGAAGCGGTGACCAATGTCTTAGAGGGCCCCGGGGGACCGACGCTCGAGATCCGGCGCGAGGACGTGCTCAATGTATGCCGCACCCTGCGTGATGATCCCGCGTTTGCTTATGAACAGTTGATGGATCTTTGCGGCGTGGATTACCTGAACTACGGGAAAGAAGCGCCTGGCCGTACCTGGCGCGGCCCGCGTTTTGCCGTGGTGTATCACCTGTTGTCGCTCAAGCACAACCGCCGCCTGCGGTTACGGGCATTTCTGGATGATGAGATGCCGATGATCGCCTCCGTGGTTGAAATCTGGAATTCGGCCAACTGGTTTGAGCGCGAGGCGTTTGACCTCTTCGGTATCGTGTTCGAAGGCCATCCGGACCTGCGCCGGATTCTGACCGATTACGGTTTTGTCGGTCATCCGTTCCGCAAGGATTTCCCGCTCATCGGTCAGGTGGAGATGCGTTACGACGCCGAGAAGCAGCGCGTCATCTATCAGCCGGTGTCCATCGAGCCCCGCGTGCTGGTGCCGCGGGTGATACGGGAGGAGGGCTTTGGGCGTGATTGAGAATATGAGTTTCATTTTATTGAGCCGCCGTCGAGGTTTAAATGCTAATTGCGGGTGGCTGACCGGTTGCTGGCTGCGCTTGGGGCTCAGCTTGACCAAGGGGGGATTAAAACCCCATATGGTGTGCCCGGTCCGTTCGACATTTGTGCCCATGCCAGAAATTGAGAGTTATGGCTGAGATTCGCAACTACACGATGAACTTTGGCCCACAGCACCCGGCGGCGCACGGCGTGCTGCGCCTGGTGCTGGAACTGGACGGCGAGGTGATCCAGCGCGCCGACCCGCACATCGGCCTGCTGCACCGCGCGACGGAAAAACTGGCCGAGAGCAAACCGTACAATCAGACCATCGGCTACATGGACCGGCTCGATTACGTATCCATGATGTGCAACGAGCACGGCTACGTGTTGGCGGTCGAGAAACTGCTCGGCGTTACTCCGCCGGTCCGCGCGCAGTACATCCGCGTGATGTTCGATGAAATCACGCGCATCCTTAATCACCTCATGTGGCTCGGCACGCACGCGCTCGATATCGGCGCCATGACCGTGTTCCTGTATTGTTTCCGGGAGCGCGAGGACCTGTTCGACTGCTACGAAGCCGTGTCGGGCGCGCGCATGCACGCGACTTATTATCGCCCGGGCGGGGTCTATCGCGACCTGCCGGACCGCATGCCGCAGTACCAGCCTTCCAAATGGCACGATGAAAAAGACGTGGCGCGAATGAACAAAAACCGCCAGGGTTCGCTGCTCGATTTTATCTGGGACTTCACCGAGCGTTTCCCGAAGTACGTGGATGACTACGAAACCTTGTTGACCGACAACCGCATTTGGAAGCAGCGCACGGTGGGCATCGGGGTGGTTTCCCCCGAGCGCGCGTTGCAACTTGGTTTCAGCGGCCCGATGTTGCGGGGTTCCGGGGTGGAATGGGATCTGCGCAAGAAGCAACCCTACGAAGTATACGATCAAATCGATTTCGACGTCCCCGTCGGCGTCAACGGCGATTGCTACGACCGCTATCTGGTGCGGGTCGAGGAAATGCGGCAAAGCAACCGCATCATTCGACAGTGTGTTGAATGGTTGCGCACACATCCCGGGCCGGTGATCATCGACGATCACAAGATTGTACCGCCCGCACGCGAAACGATGAAAGACAACATGGAATCGCTTATTCATCACTTCAAGCTCTTTACCGAGGGCTATTGCATCCCCGAAGGGGAGACCTACGCCGCGGTCGAGGCGCCGAAGGGCGAATTCGGGGTCTATCTCATCTCCGACGGGGCCAATAAACCTTACCGGCTAAAGGTCCGCGCCCCGGGGTTTGCACACCTTGCCGCGCTCGATGAGATGACGCGCGGGCACATGATCGCCGACGTCGTCGCGATCATCGGCACGCAGGATATCGTGTTCGGGGAGATCGACCGCTGATGGCACAGCCCGGCTTACAGTTCGAATCGGAAACACGCTTGTCCGACGAGGTCCGGGCCGAGATTGACCGCTGGATCGCCAAGTATCCGCCGGAGCACAAGCAATCCGCGGTCATGGCGGCCTTGAGCATCGTCCAGAAGGCGAACGGCGGTTGGCTGACAACGGAACTGATGGATGCGGTCGCCGCGTACCTGGAGATGCCGCCGATCGCCGTTTATGAGGTGGCGACCTTTTATTCCATGTATGACTTAAAACCCGTGGGCCGGCACAAGCTTTGGGTGTGCACCAACATTTCCTGCATGCTTTGCGGCTCCGAGCATATCGTTGCCCATCTCCGGAAAAAGCTCGGCATCAAGCCGGGCGAGACCACCAAAGACGGCAAGTACACCTTGAAGGAGGTGGAATGCCTGGGGGCCTGCAGCGGCGCCCCGATGATGATGATCGGGGATACTTATTATGAGCATCTCACTCCGGAAAAGCTGGACGAGATTCTCGAGGGGTTGGAGTAGGCGCCATGGCGAATGAAGTCTGCTTCCGGACCCTGCACTTGGAGCATCCCTGGACACTTGAGACTTATCAGGGTGCGGGCGGCTACGCCGTCTGGAAAAGGATTCTTCAGGAGAAGACGCCGCCGGAGTCGATTATCGAGGACATCAAAAAATCCGCCCTGCGCGGGCGCGGCGGCGCCGGTTTCGCCACGGGCCTCAAATGGAGCTTCATGCCGCGGAACGCCCCGGGCCAGAAATACATCGTCTGCAATTCCGACGAAGGGGAGCCCGGCACCTGCAAGGACCGCGACATCCTGCGCTACAACCCTCATGCGCTGATTGAAGGCATGGCCATCGCCGGGTACGCCATCGGCGCCACCGTGGGTTACAACTACATCCGCGGTGAATTCTTGGAGCCTTACGAACGCTTCGAGGCGGCGCTGGAAGAGGCCTATGCGGCGGGACTGCTCGGCAAGAATATCCAGGGGTCCGGCGTGGATTTCGACCTCTATACCCACTTGGGCGCCGGCGCCTACATCTGCGGCGAGGAAACGGCGCTTCTGGAATCCATCGAGGGCAAGAAGGGTCTGCCGCGTTTCAAGCCGCCGTTTCCGGCCAACTACGGCCTCTTCGGACGGCCGACCACCATTAATAATACCGAGACGCTGGCCTCGGTGCCGGACATCCTGCGCAACGGCCCGGACTGGTTCCTGAATCTCGGCAAGCCCAATAACGGCGGGCCGAAACTGTTTTCCGTGTCGGGCCACGTCAACAAGCCGGGCAACTATGAAGTCCCGCTCGGCACGCCCTTCGCCAGGCTTTTGGAAATGGCGGGCGGCGTGCGTAACGGCCACCGGCTCAAGGCGGTCATTCCCGGCGGTTCGTCGGCCAAGGTGTTGCCGGGCCACGTGATGATGGAGCTCACCATGGACTACGACGCGATCGCCAAGGCCGGGTCCATGCTGGGTTCGGGCGGGGTGATCGTGATGGACGAGACCACCTGCATGGTGCGGGCGCTGGAACGTATCGCCTACTTTTATTATGAAGAATCCTGCGGCCAGTGCACGCCGTGCCGCGAAGGCACCGGCTGGATGTACCGGGTGATTCACCGCATCGAACACGGCCGGGGCAAGCAGGAGGATCTCGACATGTTGACGGATGTCGCGGGCAAGATCGAGGGCCGCACCATCTGCGCCCTGGGCGATGCCGCCGCCTGGCCGGTGCAGAGTTTCATCAAATACTTTCACAACGAGTTTCAATACCATATTGATCACGGTCGCTGCATGACGGACACCGGCCAATTCGAGCCGCCGATGACGGGGGGCGCCGCCCGATGAGCGCCAAGCAAGAAGCCAAGGCCGCTCCGGACATGGTCACCATCGAGGTGGACGGCAAGTCCATTCAGGCGCCCAAGGGCGCCATGCTGATCCAGGCCACGGACGCGGCGGGCATCTACATCCCGCGTTTCTGCTACCACAAGCATTTGTCCATCGCCGCCAACTGTCGCATGTGCCTGGTGGAAGTGGAGAAGGCCCCGAAGCCGTTGCCGGCCTGCGCGACGCCGGTGATGGACGGCATGAAGGTGTACACCCGTTCCGAGAAGGCGCGCGATGCGCAGAAAGGAACCATGGAATTTCTGTTGATCAACCATCCCCTCGATTGCCCGATCTGCGACCAGGGCGGCGAGTGCCCGTTGCAGGATCAGGCCATCGGCTATGGCAAGGACGTCTCGCGCTATGCCGAAGGCAAGCGCGTGGTGCCGGACAAGGATATCGGCCCGCTTATCACCACATTCATGACGCGCTGCATCCACTGCACGCGCTG
>WGFP01000032.1 GCA_015492195.1 Acidiferrobacterales bacterium | reverse complement strand
TCCGTTTTCCCTGCCAGTCGGGTAGCGTACGATTAAATTTAAAGACTTGGCTAAGCATGTAGATCCGAAGGCGGAGGATTTGCGGACGCGGGTTCGACTCCCGCCAGCTCCACCATTTACACATTTAAAGCTGTCCTAGGACGGCTTTTTTGTGCGTGAATACTCCACCGGCTAAATCCACGGGCAGTTTTGTAATTTTATCCATGTGGGACTTATACATCATTCGAGCGATCGGGATAACAATCGCGGCCAGAAAAAAACCTACAAAACAATCATCAAAAAGCACATTCAATCCGGGGAGGAATTGACCGAGCCCCACGATGATTCCGGCCAATACTAAAAGACAAAAAATTTCCTTTAATGTACGCATAGCTTATTCTCTCTTTAGTATCTTCCCATTGAGCACCGTCCGTTTCACCCCGCCCGGAAATATCGCCGCTTCGGGTCTTGAGGACTCGTTCCGACCTCACTCACCAATCCACGTTCTACCAACTTGGACAGACGAGTGCGGGTGGCGCGTGCGCTTAGCTCGATTATTGCGGCGATCTCCTGGGTCGAGAGGCCTATGTCCCCGGCTAAGGCATCCAGTATGGCCTGGTCTTTCTTATCGACGCTGGGTGCGCCGGTTCGTGCCGTATGAATAGTCACACGGAAACGGGTGCCGATTTCCTCTAGCGAGGGTGCCGCCAGCCCCGCCTCACGGCAAGCCGCTGTCATACGTTGGATACCGCTGCCCCATTGTTCGATCAATCCCAATTCATGGAACACCCGTCCGATGACGCGATTGCGCAATTTGGAGATACCGTGGCGCAAATCTTCCACCGTCAAACCGAACGGCAATAACCCCGGATTTTCCACTTCGAGGCGGTCGTCGAAAATGGAAATCCTGATAGGCGCGCCGCGCTGCCCATAGTCAGCATGCACCACCGCGTTGATGATCGCCTCGCGCACCGCCGCCGGCGGAAGATTCCAACGTTCCTTGCGGCGCACTGCTCCGATCTCGATGCCGTGCAAGGCGTGTTTCTGGACAAAGGCGATGGCCTCTTCCACGGCTTGCACCGGATAACTTCTGATTTCCACACTGTCGGCGATGTGGGTTTTATCCTTTCCGCGAAAACGCCCGGCTTGAATCCAGGCATCGGGAAAACAGCGTTCGCGGTCCTTGCCGAAGAGCAGCATTCCACCGATGGTAGGCACCTTGCGTCTCTGGTGCTTCTCCACTAGTCGCAGCGTCTCCAGATCCGGACGTTTGAGTTTGCGTACTGGCGCAAAAGACTCGGAAGCCGCTCGGAAGTCGATCGCTTCAGAGCCGAACTCGGGCATGGCCTGTTCGTCATAGGCCTCACCATGGGCAAAACGCCGCAACTCATCAATCATCTCCCGATCGGCGCGACGGTTGGTGGAACCGACACGCACATAAACCCCCGCATCGGCACCTGCGCGTTTGAGATAATGCGGACGGTTGGGACTCGGATACACCTGTATGGCCAGGACATGCGTGCGGCGCCACGGCAATATCTCCAGCTCCGGAAGCAGGCGTGGGAGAACGCTGTCGCTGATCAGATTCGCCAGACGCTCCTCCATGGCCAGCGGTTTCTGCACGCCACGTACATGATGCGTCTTATCCTCCACACCAATGAGCAGCGTGCCGCCTGCCGTGTTAGCAAACGCAATAATGGTTCGCAACACACCATCCGGGGATGAGAGATCGCGTTTGAATTCAAGCGTCTTGCCTTCGGGGCGCTTTATCAGTTCAATGACGCTCATAACTCAGAAGTGTACTCTGAAGCAGGCGGCATTTCCAGACTTCAGAGTTTCTCGGGAAGCTGCTCCCCGATTATATTCGTAAATCGACAAAAAGACGGGGTTTTTGCATACGATTGGGGGCCGGCGATGCACCAAAATGGCTGTACCCGGTCTGGCGCCAGCAAAAGGGTGTTACGAAGGAAATGGCCTGGAATGGAAGGGGTCTGTAATGGAGCAGGACAGATCACCGGCAATCTGAACACGCTCATTATGCTGCGCGTGAAAAACGAGATCACCGCCCGCACACTGACCGACCAGCTCCCCAAGGCGCGCGTCTATACCAAGCTCGCCGCCTCCCAGGTGGCTTTTCTGGTCGACGTTACCCAGGCTTTCTATGGGCACGTATTTGTCTCAACGGGCATTGATGTCACATTGCGGCAGTCCGGCGCTGAAACGCCGGCTAAGGTCTTGGCGGAATGAGGGAAAATGTGGCGCAAGGATATCGAGCAGGAGGCGGAGCCCCGAATGGGTATCAACTCAAAAAACTCGAAACCGGTGCGATACGCGATGGTGTTCCCGTAACAAAATCTGTCTTGGCGCCTTCAAAAAAGCCCCCATGGTTGCGAGCTACCTCAAAATGAGAGCTAACGGCGAGCCTCGGTCAAAAGCCTCAGCCCACGCGGGACTCTCCTTGTCTGCCTCAACCTTGATCGGTATGGAATGGAACGCGCTTACGTATGCTGGCCATACTGTATGGAACTTCCGGTCGATACCGAAAGAACGCTGGAAAGAATCTATAAGACCCCTGGTCGAACACAT
>WGFP01000031.1 GCA_015492195.1 Acidiferrobacterales bacterium | reverse complement strand
GGCAGGTGACGGATTGACGGCCGAATTCCTCCACGCTGAGTCGGCGCCGATGGCGGAAGTTCTGCGCCGCGCCCAAGCGGTGCAGTCTTCCGAGGAACCTTCCGAGCATCACGCGATCATCGGCGTTGTTGAGTTCCGGCGCGCGCCCCGGTTGCCAGGGGAACACCGCGAACCGAAAGCCGGCATGGTGGTTTAAGGTGTGTTCGCCGTCGTAGGAGAGCGGGGCCACGGCAGGAATCTCGTGGTCCGTCAACATCCGGACAAAGGCGTGTTCCTCCAGGATGGCGCCGTCGGTCCAGCGGGCGGGACGGTAGAACTTGGCCACCAGCGGACCGTGTGATTCGGTTTCGATGCGGTAAACCCGGTTTTCGTAGCTGTTGAGGGCGAGCATCCCCCCGGTGCAACGCACGCCGTATTTCTCCACGGCATCGAGGATAACCCCCGGCGTTAAGGCGTCATAGGGATGGGCCTGAGTCACGATCGGCGATTCGGTGGGCAACGGCGGACAGGCCGGGTGCTGAATGGCGGGAAGGCATGCTAAATTATATGTGTTATCAGAACCTGACGTCTAAAAGATTTGACATGGAAACAACCAAAATAAACAACCCCCTTCTTGATTTTACCGGCCTGCCCCG
Source organism: Acidiferrobacterales bacterium (assembly GCA_015492195.1). GTDB lineage: Bacteria > Pseudomonadota > Gammaproteobacteria > Acidiferrobacterales > Sulfurifustaceae > S146-88. The sequence goes on along the minus strand of WGFP01000031.1, from coordinate 22,522 downwards.
TTTCAGCGCGATACGTCCCGAGCACGTCGCCCCGGCGCTGGATCACCTGTTGTCGCAGAGTCGCCGCGAATTGGAGCAAATTCTTGAAGGCGCTGAAAATTACACGTGGGAGAACTTTGCCCAGCCCATCGAGGACATGGAGGAGCGGCTCGACCGCATGTGGTCGCCGGTCTCGCATCTAAACGCCGTGGTAAACAGCGATGCCTTGCGCGCCGCCTATAACGAAGGGCTGCCCCGGATTAGCGAATTCTATACGGAACTTGCGCAGGATGAGCGCCTGTACCGGGCTTATAAAATGATTGCATCGAGCCCGGAGTTCGAAGGCTTGAGCCAGGCGCAGAAAAAGATTATTGAAAACGCCTTGCGTGATTTCCGACTCGCCGGCGTCGAGCTTAACGAGCGCGATAAAAAACGTTTCAAGGAGATTCAGAAAGAACTTTCTTCCCTGGCCAGCCGGTTCTCGGAAAACGTCCTGGACGCGACGCAGGCGTGGGAGTTGCTCATCACCGATCCCGAAGACTTGGCGGGATTGCCGGAGACGGCGCGCGCCTCGGCGAAACAGACGGCGGAGCAGGAAGGCAAGCGGGGTTGGAAATTCACCCTTGAGGGGCCGTCTTACTCCGCCTTTATGGCCTATGCCGATAATCGCGAACTGCGAAGGAAAATGTACGAGGCCTATGTCACGCGCGCGAGCGACCAAGGCCCCCATGCGGGAAAGTGGGACAACGGTGATCTGATTGTGCGGATTATAAAGCTCAGGCAGGAAGCGGCCGGGCTTTTGGGTTTTGCCAATTACGCCGAGTACTCTTTGCAAACCCGGATGGCGAAAAACGTTGAGCAGGTCATGGATTTTCTGCACGATCTTGCCGCGCGCTCGCGCCCGGCGGCGGAAAAGGATTTGAATGAATTGCAGGCGTTCGCGCGCGCGCAATTCGCCGTAGACAAACTTGAGGTATGGGATATCCCTTATTATTCCGAGAAGTTGCGCGAGCACCGCTATGCATTTTCGCAGGAAGACCTGCGGCCGTATTTTCCGGAAGACCGCGTGGTGCCGGGGATGTTCGAAGTGGTCAAGCGGCTTTACGGGTTGGAGATTGCGCGCGTCGAAGGCGTTGAGACATGGCACCCGGACGTGCGCTTCTATGAAATAAAAAGTGCCTCGGGGGAAATATGCGGCCGGTTTTACATGGATCTCTACGCGCGGACGAACAAACGTGGCGGCGCGTGGATGGACGAGTGCATCAACCGCAAGCGGACGGTGGGCGGCGTCCAGGTCCCCGTGGCCTATCTGACCTGTAATTTCTCACCGCCTGTGAAGGACAGGCCGTCCTTGTTTACGCATGAAGAAGTCATCACCCTGTTTCATGAATTCGGGCACGGCCTGCACCATATGTTGACCAAGGTGGATCACGTGGGTGTGGCGGGAATCAACGGCGTGGCCTGGGACGCGGTGGAACTCCCAAGCCAGTTCATGGAGAACTGGTGCTGGGAGCGCGACGCGCTGGACCTGATCTCCGGGCATTACCGGACCGGCGAACGTATTCCCGACGATCTGTATGAAAAAATGATTGCGGCGAAAAACTTTCACTCCGGGATGCAGTTTGTCCGGCAACTTGAATTCGCGTTGTTCGACATGCAGCTGCATAGCGGGTTTGATCCGGATCGCGGCAAGAGCGTGCAACAGCTTCTGGACGAGGTGCGCGCGGAGGTGTCCGTTGTTACCCCGCCGGAATTCAACCGCTTTCAGAACAGCTTCTCGCACGTCTTTTCCGGCGGATACGCCGCGGGCTATTACAGTTACAAATGGGCGGAAGTGCTCTCCGCCGACGCCTTCAGCAAGTTCGAGGAGAACGGAATTTTCGATCGCAAGACCGGCATGGAATTTCTGCGCAATATTCTTGAAAAGGGCGGCGCCCATGAACCGATGGAGTTGTTCGTGCAGTTCAGGGGGCGCGAGCCTTCCATCACGGCGCTGCTGCGCCACTCCGGGCTGGCCGCCTGATGTGCCGGCGCGGCGGAGGGGAAACGTCCATGAAGCGTTTGGCGACATGGCTATTCTTATTGTTGATCTTTCAGCCCGTGATCGGCTATGCCGAGACGGTGTATGTGATCGACAAGCTGTATGTCGGCATGCGTGCCGATCTGAGTGAAGGAAGCGCGGTGGTGAAAACGGTTCGGTCGGGCATGGTCCTGGAGGTATTGGAGCGTTATGAAAATTTTGTCCGCGTCCGCGATCAGCAGGGCACCGAGGGCTGGATAGACGGACGTTACATTTCCCCTGAGCCGCCGGCGCGGCTGCAGGTGAAACAGCTTAAGAGTGAATTGAGCAAAATCCGTACGCAGCTTTCAAAGGCGCACGCCAAGTTGAAGGAAACCGAGGTGGCACTGGTGCAGGAAAAGGCCAAGATTAAGAAAATGGATGAAATTTCCCCGGAGGCCAAGCCCGCGGCAAATCCCGTCACGGGTGAGACCGCAGATCAAATTAAGAAGACAGCGTCTTCCGGTAATACTCCCTCGGATGAAGACAGGGGATCGTTGCTCATGTGGCTCGGCATCTCTTTTGCTATGCTTGTAGTGGGATTTGTCGCCGGTGTCATCTGGTTGCGTGAATCAATCCGGAAGAGATCGGGCGGGATGTATCTGAGGATCTGAAGCCATGAAACTGAAAGCTATCTTATTTATGTTGCCGTTGGTTCTCGGTGCGTCGTTTGCACAGGGCCAGACACTTTATAAATGGATCGATGCGGACGGCAACGTGTCTTATCATGATCAGCCTCCGCCCAGCGGCTCGGGCTATCGCGTCGAAGCAAAAAGTATCCGCAGGTCATCACGGTCCGGCGCGGATGATCCCGCCAGTGAGGCCGCGGAAAAATACCCCGTGGTGCTTTATTCCGCATCCAATTGCGTCTCGTGCGATTCGGCGCGCGCCTATCTCACAAAACGGAAGATCCCCTTCAAGGAAAATAACGTGGAGGGTAACCGCGAGCTGATGGATGAGCTGAAAGCCAAAACCGGTTCCGTGGTCGTGCCCACCATCACAGTCGGCGACAAGGTGATGAAGGGTTATCTCGAGTCCCTGCTGGAAGGAGAGCTGGACCAGGCGGGCTATCCGAAAATGCAACCGACGGCAAGCGGCTCTGAGGAGACGGGGTCCGGTCAATAACTTCGTGGATGTTTCGTTGTCGGCCGGCTTCGTACTTTAACGTCGCCGTTTTAAGAAAATATATCTTCCGTGAAAATCGCCACTTGGAATATCAATTCCGTCCGCGTCCGTTTACCTTACATACTTGACTGGCTCAAAGTAAACTCACCGGATATTCTCTGTCTCCAGGAGACCAAGGTGACGGACGAGGCGTTTCCGGTCGAGGCGTTTCGCAATATGGAATATCAGGTTGTGTATGCCGGCCAGAAAACCTACAACGGCATGGCAACGCTGAGCCGCGAGCCGTTGGACGCCGTCATGACGGAACTTCCCGGGATTCAGGACACCCAAAAGCGATTTATCGCCGTAACCACTGCCGGGATACGCGTGTTGAATGTGTATGTCCCCAACGGCGAAACGGTGGGCTCGGAAAAATTTGCTTACAAGCTTTCCTGGCTGCGAGCGCTGAAAAGATTTATCGTAAAGGAGCTGAAAACATATCCAAGACTGACCATTGCGGGAGATTTTAATATCGCCCCTGAACCGCGCGACGTGCACGATCCGGCGTCCTGGGAGGGCCGTGTCCTGTTCAGTGAAAAAGAACGCAAGGCCTTTAAGGAACTCGTCAAAACGGGGCTGACGGATGTATTCCGCAAGTTCGAGCAGCCGGAAAAGAGTTTCAGTTGGTGGGATTATCGCCAGGGCGCCTTTCGCCGCAACATGGGGCTGCGCATCGATCACATCCTATGCAGCCCGGAACAGGCCGCCCGTTGCACGGCCTGTTATATCGATAAGACGCAGCGGGGGCTGGAGCGACCCTCCGATCATGCCCCGGTGGTCGCTGAATTTACGGTTGCATGATCCCATTGTCTTCTGTTTGAAAACGTGCCTTTCTTCTTTGTAAAACCCGGCGCCTTCAGACTGTTGCTGATTTTAATGATCTTCGCCGTCAACAGTGGTTGTCGCGAAAGCAAACTGCTTCCGTTGGAGGAGGTACGGTTGCTGATGGGTACGACCGTCGCGATCACCGTCGAAGGCGCCGATCCGGTAAAGCTGAAACAGGGGGTGAATGCCGCTTATGAAGAAATGGCGCGGCTGTCGGACATGATGAGTCATTATGATCCCAATAGCGTGGTCAGCGAAATCAATCGTAGGGCGGGGATACGGCCGGTTTCGGTGCCGCCCGAGTTGATGGAAGTGCTGAAAATGGCCCGACAGGTATCGATGCTTAGCGACGGCGCCTTTGATATCACAATAGGATCTTTAAAAGGTTGGCGTTTTGATCCGGAGACCCCGGCCCTGCCCGCGCCTGATACGATCAACGCGACGCTGCCCTTGGTTAATTATCGCAATGTGGTTTTGGACGACGCCAACAACAAGGTTTTTCTTAAGCACCGGGGAATGCGTATCGATTTGGGCGGGATCGCCAAGCTCTATATACTCCATGCGGGAATGACCGTTTTGCAACGCCACGGCATCCGGCATGCCATGATTAATGGCGGCGGTGACATAGAGGTCATCGGCGGTTTCCGGGGTCGCCCCTGGCGGGTGGGTATCCAGGATCCGCGCAATGACGGACAACTGCTGGCAAGGCTGAAATTGAATCGCGGCTTCGTTGTTTCTTCCGGGGATTACGAGCGCTATTTTTTTAAGGACGGCAGGCGCTACCATCACATCCTCGACCCGGAGACCGGCTACCCCGCGACCGCCGCCCGGCATGTCACCCTGGTCGGCACGGAGCTGGCACAGATCAATGGGCTGGCGACCGCAATGATGGTGAAAGGGACGTCCTGGGCGCGCGCGCTGATCGAACGCACCCCGGGGCTTGGCGGAGTGATCGTCGACGCCCGGGGAAACGTGTGGATTTCCCCCGACCTTAAATCCCGGTTGCAGTGTATCCGGCCCGCCTGCACGGCGGCCATGTAACCGGTATCCCTTGTTTTTTGGTCACGCATTGGCCGGCGTCCCCGCCGCCCTCCAGCCATGCGCCTGCGGCCGCCATTTCAATAATGGCTGATTGTCGAATTCGTAATTCTACAAATCCCGGCTGGGAAACCCATCGGCTTTATCTAAGCGGTAAAAATTTGGCCTGTTTTATTTCGAAGCCCCAGACGTCTTTGAGCAGAACGTGCAAGCCGTCGTATTCTTCTCTGGAAGCGGGCAGAAGTTTTCGCTTCTTTTTGTTGAAGCGATCCATAAAAGCCCTCAGTTTTTCCGTTGCCTCCGGAGCAAGCAGGGCCTGACGGATAATTTCTTTGTCTTTGCCGGAAAAGCGTCCGCCGACAGAGAACGCTTGGTTGGCCACACCCTTACTGTTCCAGATAATTTTTGATTTTGTTCTTTCTTTATCCATTTTATTCAAGAATTTGTCACGCATGACCGCCGCCACGCATTTCTTCCCTTCTACCAATTGATCAAATCCCTGCTTGAAGCTTTTGACCTCAACCACCAGGGGCTGGCGTACGGGATTGTCGAATTGTGCGTACATGCTGAGCGTTGCAAGATTGGGCGGCGCCAAGCCGCAGACAGTGCGGCCGGCGAGCTGTTTTATCGAATTTATTTTTTCGTTGTCTTTTCTAACGATAATTACAAAAGCGAGTTTACCGGGCAATTTAGCGACCGGTTCGTGTTGCAACTTGGTCATACGCCAAGACACAAAGTGGGGTCCGTCGAAAACCAAGTCGTACTTTCCTTTTTGCATATTGCTTTGATAGGTCAGCCAATTATCGGGATGCTCATAGATAATCCGCTTGCCGGTCGCCTTGGACAGGTAATCGGCAATTGGTTGATAAATCTTCGCTTCTTTCTCAACGGTTCCACGGGGTGGGGCGGTGAAAATATATCTCTCCGCCGCTTGTGCCCAATCAAGTGGAACAAGCAGAAATAAAACCGCTAACCAAAAACGTTGGGAAAGCATACCCCTAACCCTTTGATTTTTATTTAACCGGACGCGCGAGCATCCCGGGCAACCAAAATGTAAGAGCCTTACATTATAGCTATTAGGAGACCACATTAAATAATCAAGCATAAACTTAACTGAACGGAGTTTTCCACATGACGAGCGGTAATATTCTAGACAAGTCTTATTTTATTTTTATTCCATAGTTCCGGGGCGAGATGGCGCGGTTGTCTGAATAGTCTATATTTTTCGGGGAATTATCGAAGCACAAACGCCACGGGCACGATAAATTCCAGTTCCCTGCGTGAATAGCTTTTCGGGACGGGCGGAAAGGGATCGGCGCGTCGCGCCGTCTCGAGCGCGGCCTGATCCAACATCCGGTTGCCGGTGCGTGCTCAAGGGCCACAAGAACCGGATGTAGGAGCGCGACCGAAATTCACTTGATATGGACGGCGTCCATATCAAGGCTGCCCTAAGCGGTTAGACGAGTTTTTTCGAGGTCAGCTCTCCAAGCGCCTGCTCTCCCATATTCTGGCTTTGCGTTTTCGCCACCAAATCATAAGTCCGGTAACATAAAGAATGGTCGGCACGAACCCGACCAAGAATACAATAATACGTCCGGGCAACCCGAATGCTTCGCCGTTGTGCAAAGGAAACATCCAATTAATAAACGTATCACCTCCGCTCATGGTTTGAGGCGTTTGTATTGCAAGCACGTTCCCGTCATACGGATCGATCCACAGTTGCGTACTGCCGCTGGTCCTTCGTACGTCGCCGGGCTGATACATAATGACGCGGTATACGCCATCCACGGACGTCGGAAAGCGGATACGCTGTAGTTCTGCATAGGGAAACAAATCATTCGCAATCCCGCTGATTTCGTCGACATCGAGCCTTCTTGCCCCGGTATCGGCAGCTGTCGAAAGTTGCACTGGCATGATTTCCGTCAACGGAGAAACCATACCGACCAATGGTTTCACATATTGCGGGAATATCATGTAGATCCCGGAAAATGCAATCACGACAAGTACAACCGCAACATAAGCTCCAATCGTCTTATGCAGGTCGTAAATGAACCGAATACGGTTGGCGCTGCGCCTAAAAGTGAATGCCCGGGATAACTTGGTGAGTTTCGGCCACCACAGGACCAACCCGGACAGTATAGAAGAGATCAATAATAGTCCCATGATGCCCACGATGGTTTCCCCAACGTCTCCGAGCAGCAGTGTGTAATGCAGCTTATAAATGACACTCATAAAATATCCGCCCCATTCCCGTTCCCCCAAAACCTCGGCAGTGAAAGGATTGACCGATACCCTCACCTGCCCGCCACCATCGGCTTCCGGAATTGCAAACCGCACGATCGCTGTCGCCTGCGAATGGCGGGGAAGAATGAGCTGCGTCGGCTTCATCTCACCCGGAACGGCCTCTTGTGCAGCGTTGATAATCTCGGCTAAGGGCGCCCGTGCAACATCCGTTCCAGGTTCAACAATTAATAATTCCGGATTCAGAAATTCATCGATGGCCTTGTAAAATACCAGGGCACTCCCGGTAAGCCCGCTGAAGGCGAACAAAAAACCGACAAACAGACCCAGATAAAGATGTATCTTGCGCCATAACCTGTGTTTTAAAATACGTCTTGCAGCTACAGAGTCAAAGACTATGTCTGTAGTGCTTCCTGCTTTAGCAAACATAACCTATCCCTACAAACATAGATTAATGACCCTTTTTCTTCTTAACGAAAAATGTGTGCCTGTTTACCAGTCCATCGAATAGGTGGCGCTTACAGTACGACCTTGTCCCGCCGAGTAACGATTGTCGAAGTTATACATTTGGGAAATCACCGGGAAGTACTGCTCGTCGAACAGGTTCTTTACACCTATCTTCAATGCGCCCTTTTTTAGTTGGATGTCACTGACAAGGTCGACTAACACGAAGTCCCGCACTTCTCCCCTGCCGAAGCCTGTCTGTCCGTCGAAGCGATTGCGATTACCCGAATACAACACTTGCAGACGGTTGCGCCAGCTCGGCAGGGTTTGATGCTCGGCGTAGGCGGTCACCTTGAGCGGCGGGATGCGATTACCTAACAGATAGGTCTCGTAACTTCCGTTATTATCGGCATCTCTTTTCCCTTCCATCCATGTCAGGGTTCCACCTATACCCCACTTATCCAGTGGTTGCACATCCAGGGAGGCCTCCACACCATAGATGCGTTCCGGATCACGCAACACCAGGATGGGGTCGGTCGGTAACGCGGGGCTGGTGAGCGATGCGCCTAATTCTGAAGTACTGTAAAACAACGAGAGCGTAGCCTGCACAGTCGGCCAACTCCCGCGGATGCCCAATTCATAGTTGTCCACGACCTGCGGCTCGGGGCGGATATTCTGTACCGAAGTCCCGTCGGCGGCGTTACGCAGGACCCGGCCGATCTCGGGCACCGTGAATCCTTGAGAAAACGAGGCGAAACCGCTGACCGCGTCGGTGAAATAGTACACCGCACCCAGATTGAACACGGTGTCACCGTAATCAAGCTCGCCACCCTTGACGTCGTTGCCGAAGACGGTGGTGTAATCGTCCACTTCGAACCGGATCCTTTCGTAGCGGGCACCGCCGTGTACCGCCAGATCGTCCGTTAAATCGAACTCGGCCTGTATGAATGGCCCGATGGTGTCCTGCCGCATTTCGGGGACGAAGAACCGCCCGTCCTCAAGCGGCTGCGCTGTTTTTTCACTAAGCAAGTCCATTCCCCAAAGGAGCCGCCCACCGGCGAGTGGCGTTTCGATATCCAGGCGTGCCCCGGTCCGTTCCGAGTCCAGGCGACTTTGCCCCCCACCCGGGAAAAATGTTGAATGACTAAAGCGCGTCATGTAATCACGGTAATAGAGCTGTGCCTTGACACGACTACCGAGGACATCATCGTTACGATAGACAAGATTAGTTTGCAGATTCTCGGTTCCCTGATTCTTGCCCAGCACTTCGCCTTCGACCGCGGTGGTCTTTTGCTCACCGACCACACCCGATACTCGCACGAAGTCCGTGTTTTGTTCGATGTCGTAATAGCTGACGGAAAATTCGAGCCGTTGTCGCGCGTCCAGATCGAAACCCAGCTTGCCGAACAGGTTATAGGCGTCGGAATCCGCCAATCCCCCCTGGCCGTTGGGATCGGGCGGGATACGGTCTCCCTCGCCATCGAAGAAGCCGCCGGTCTGCTCAGCCGAAGCACTAAATGTGTAATCGATTTTTCCCTCTCCGCCTTCCACTCGTTGAACCACCCGCTTGCGGAGACTTTCGCCTACATCTGTGGGGGCGAAGCCGAGCGTCGCCTCGGTGGTGAACCGCGCAGGCCCTTCGCCGGGCTTCCTGGTGATGATATTGATCACACCCCCCGTCCCCCCAAGGCCATAGACACCGGTGGAGCCGCGCAACACTTCGATTCGTTCGATGGCCGACGGATCGATGTTCCTCACGTTGCGCTGGCCATTTCGAAGTGAGATGGTCTGCGGTACGCCGTCGATCAGAACAAACAGATTCCGCCCGCGGAGCGTCTGAGCCACGTCGGTCAGGCCCTCGGTGCTGGTCGCCATGCCGGGCACGGTCTTGGTGAGCAGGTCACCCAAGTCGCTCGACAACGCCGCCTGTTTCTCGATTTCCTTGCGGCTGATCACCGTTGTGGCCTGCGGCGCATCGGCGAGATTACCCAATCCACGCGTGGCGGTAACGACTACCCCGGGTAAAACCGTACCTTTGCCTGCCGCCAATCGCGCCAGCGTCACGGTGCCTGCACCCGTAAACCGGGCCGTCAATCCCGTTCCCATGAGCAGAATGCGCAGGGCCTGTTCGGGGGTATAGGTCCCCGATATTCCCTTTGTGCTCAGTCCCCGCGTCAACGCCGCGTCGTACAGGAGTTGAAGATTGGCCGCCTCGCCGAAAGCGGCTAGGGCGGAGGAAAGGGCCTGCGGCGGAATATCGAATCGAAACTGTTTGCTCTTAGCGGATTGCACCGCCTCCGGGCGGGACTCGGAAACACCCGGCGCTTCTTGCGCATAAACTTCCGGGATCACCGCAAGCGCCGCAGCCAGAAAAATCCAACCCCCTTGTTTGGCCCAATACTTTGGGTAACCCATAAAATTTTCACTAAAATCAGGATGTTGTTTCATTGTTTCATTTACCTCGGTGCGCCATAATTGAAAGTATTAATGCGTATCATTCTCATATGACGATTGAAGGGATGCCCTTCCTGACATTGGGACAGCATTCTTTTGAAGGAAGTGGAAGTTAGGAAAGCGGAGCCGAGACTTCGGCCCGATCCAGCAAAATCAGGTAGCGAGTGAGCCGGTACATACGAACCGGCAGCGCAGCCTCCAGAGCCTGGAGCACCGCATCGGGATCACGGATATCGAAAATGCCGCTGACCCGCGATGCCCGCAACTGCTGATCGAGAATGAGGATAACACCATGACGGTAACGGTTGAGCTCATTGACCACCTCGCCCAGAGGTCGATCGTTAAACACCAGCTTGCCGCGCCGCCAGGCGGCGACCTGGCCGGGATCAACCGATTCAACGCCGGACAGACCGGTGTCCGGGCCGTAATGAACCCGTTGCCCGGGGGTCAGCCTCGCCGCCGGCCCGTTGCGGGAAACCTGTACCGCGCTCTCGAGCACGGTTACCGTCACTTGATTCGGTTTTTTGTACACCTCGAATACGGTGCCCAGAGCCCGAACCGTGCCGTTGGCGGCATCCACCTCGAACGGGCGGCGCGGGTCCGCCGTGACGACAAACAGAGCGCGGCCCCGGTGCAGCACCAGCCGCCGGGTTTGTTGTGAAAAATCGACGGAGATGGCGGAGCCGGTATCCAGATAGACCTTCGAACCATCAGCCAGGGTCAGCGTCTTCTGCTCCCCGGTTTCCGTGTGATAATCGCTGGCCAGCCGCACCCACGCCTCGGGGAGCCACAAGCTTCCTGCCAGTAGCACCAATAGCGCGGCGGCCAGCGATGTCCCCCATCCCCACGCACTGCGCTTGCGCGTCTTGGGTAGTGGACAGGCGAAGGCATGGTTGGCGGTTCTTCCCTCGGCACCTCTCCTGTCCGTCGAGGTCTTAAGCCCGTCGAGATCATCCCAAAGGGCGTTGATCCTGTCGAACTCCCGCGCATGGATAGGGCTGCGCGCACGCCAGGCTTCAAATCGGCGTTGATCCTCCTCCGTGGCATCGCCGGAGCGAAGCCGGACAAACCAGGCGAGCGCTTCATCGGAGACGGATTCGTTAAACGGATCACGCGTCACGTCGGTCGTGCCAACAGTTCCAATAATAAATGCTTCATAAGCCATTCCATTGAATCAGAAGCCCGTCGTTGTACTTACCGCTATTACGTAAGACGGGGATACTCGTATGATACCTTACCCCCATTTACTGAATAGCCTGTCGCAGACGGTTCCGGCAGTGGGCAAGACCGCGGATGATATGCTTTTCCACCATGTTTCGGGAAATACCCATACGATTTGCAATCTCCGCATGGCTCAGATCCTCGAACTTGTGAAGCATGAATGCTTCGCGGCAGCGTGGCGGCAACTCATCGACTGCTTTGCGCAAGATCGACAGGCGCTGTTGATAGTCAAGAGCCGTGTCCGGCAAGGGCGTGTTGTTGGGTGCATCTTCCGGGATCGATTCCGAACTGATGTGCCGCGCGCGCGTCTTTTCCGAGCGGAGATGGTCGACGGCCAGGTTCGCAGCCATCTTGAACAAATAGGCGCGTGGATGATCTACCACCAACGGTGGCGAGAGCCGCCGTACCTTCAACCACGTCTCTTGCGCTACTTCCTCGGCTAACACTGGGCAACCGAATTTACGGGACAGAAACGTCTTCATGTCCTCATAACAGGTTATAAGCACGTCAGTCAGCATTGAGTCGTAGCGGTTGGACATGGTGCCAGAGAAACCTTTTCGCTAAATGATCAGGTGATACGGATACCGGTCAACTTTGACGTTTTGACATAGAATTTTTGTGTTCGCTTATAATGTTTCCTGGATTCAAGCGCGTTCAGCTCCATTTTCAACCTCTCTTTATTCCGCGGCCAACCAATAAACCCGCTACCGCTGCTTACCGATCAACATCGGTCGTTGCATTGTCCGGCGGTTGCAACAAGGACTGGACGGCCCGTTTGATGCCTTTCTCCAGCCAGCGCGTTATGTTGGGGTGCGGCACCAGACCCTGGCCATTCATTTCAAACACAGCACCTTTGAGAAGATCCTGGTAAGGCCCGGAGCCGTATAGCCGGTTGGAGACAATCAACACCCGGCCGCCATTTTGGTTCCCCTTTTTAATTTCTTTTCTAATCTTCACCAGGGCTTTCTTCCTTTTATCCGGCCAGTCCTCTCGTATCGTCATCGCCTTCATGGCTCTGAATGGGAGAGATAAACTTTTTTGAATGTGTTCGATGTTTCCATTAATGACCTCAAGCCAACGTTGGTTTTCCTTTTCACCCATTGTGCCGTGGGCGAGCAGGATGACCGTTTCGTCTTGCGGTCGTTTGCTGATTTCCAGCACCCGCTGCTTGAGGATCTCCGCGATGAGCGGGTCTTCTTCGTAGCCGCCGAACGTCTCGAAGACCGCGCTGCTGCGAACACGTGGCGGAAGTGCGCCATGATGGTAAGTGGGCGGTTTGTTGGATAAGCCAAGGATATAGTCCGTCCTCGCCTTCATGTGATTTTGCAACGCGTACATGCGGACAAAAACAATGTGTGTGATTCCCTCTTGTTCGAGTTTTCGCACGGCCTGACCCAGGATTAACGGATCACCCATGCCGGGTGCCACCTCGATCCGGTAGCGTTTGCGCAGCGGTGCGATGACTTTTTCCAGGCCGTCGTTATAGGGCTGGGTGGAACCATGGGGCATGATCACCACGCCCACCTGTTTCTTTGAAGGGCGTACGTAGCGGTTCGCCGTCTGTTTCAACCAGGTCAGCACGTCGGGATGGGGAAGTATAGGTTCGCCCATGGCGATATCGAACTCGCCGAACTTGCGGCCCAGCCGCCCTTTCAGTGACATACGCTGATCGAACTTGGTGCCGATGGCGAAAGGCACCAGAAGCGTACGCCCGCGCTTGGCGGCGGTGCGGATGATCAGATTATCAATGGCCTGATTTTTTTTCTCATGATCCCGCCCGTATTTCCGGTCGTAATAGACGTAGACGGCGACCTCGCGAAAGTCGTGGCGATCCGTTACTTCCCGCACCAGTTCTTCCAGATCTTGCTTGATCTGCCGCGCGCCGGCTTCATTCGCCGCACCGAGACCAAGCACGATCAGGCGTTCCTGCACCGGGTCTGTGCTCAGCGCCTCCACCCGGTCAAGTAATATCTGCGCGGTCAGGTAGCTTTCTGCCATGGGGGGCGCCCATTTAATACGGGCACGCCTTTTGGTCTGCGTGATCTGTTTCCGGTATTGGGCGAGCGTGGCATCGGCCCCGGAGAGAAACAGCGGGATCGCGACGATATTTTTCACGCCCAGCTTCTCCAGCTCACTCACCGCCCGCCGGATATAGTCGGCATAGTCGCCTTCGACCCCCTGGCGGTTCTTGCCGATCAAAGCCAGACTGGCGGGCTGTATCTGTTTGAACTGTGCCATGATCGCATTGATCTCCTGGTTACCAAGGTGGCCCCGGTCGGCGGCGACCACCAGAAACCCAGTCTTTAGCGACTTGGCCTTCACGCTCTGAGGCATAAAGACGAGTATCACGAGCAACAAAAAATAGACGCTGAATTCGAAGAAAACGGCTACTGTAGAATTTTGTTTTATCGGCTGCTTCATAAAAAACCTCCTATATCGAACTAAAAAATCACCCGTCATTTATCGAATGAGAATGAGGCGGTGTGTCCGCACCTTAGGCGACATAATCAAAACAGACCGCTCTTTACGATTTGCCGGCGGGCTGCTTTCCTGCAAGCGGTTTGACATTAGCGTTGCGGCAAGACCGATAACACCCTCCGCAGGAAGCCGAACGCTGTGCATGCCGTGCACGGATGGATGGCATTTTTTCGGTTTGTTTCTTTTCATAATTCATCATTGACTCCTTTTTTAATCTCGCGGTAGGAAATGGATTAGTATCTGCGCCCAGGATGCAATGGGGCAGCCTTCTCGAATCATGGGAACAAAGGATCCGTTCCACATAGCGATCACGGCGTGGGCACCGTGCATGGAAGACCTCGGATATATCTTGATTACCTCGGTCGGCCGCTGCGAGCGGCGTTTCCGGATTCATTCGATGTTTTTCCATCTCTGGTCCGTGGTCAGAATCGGTAAGAGACGGACATCTTGACGTTGCGGCCCGGTTCCTTGAGCGTGGAAAGGTGGCGGCGATAGTCCTTGTCGGTAACATTGTCGATCCCGAAATCCACCCGCAGGCCCTTGAGTTCCCCGCGTGTCGGTACCCAGGTGAGGTTTAAGTCATGTACGGTGTAGCCTTTGGTGGTTGTGCCACCGGTGGGCACCCGGTTCTGATCGTCGACAATGCGGGTGTGCCAGCCCAGGGATAGATGCTTCGCGGGAGAGCGCAGGCCCAGCCGGATGTCCCACTCGTCGGCGGGGATGTTCGAGAGCGGTTCGCCGGTGTTCTTGTTGTCGCCACGGGTTTGGGAGTAGGAAAGACCTGCGTACCAGCGCGAGGCGTTGTAAGCAAGCTCCAGTTCGTAACCGGTGAGTTCGGCATCACGTACATTCAAGTTGGTGGTGGTCCCGAAAAAGCCGCCGGTGACCACCGTATCGATGAAATCATCGACGTTGTTCTGGAAATAGGTGGCGCGGAATCGGGTCCGGTCGCCTCGTGTGAACAGGTTGGTCTTGCGCAGGCGCACGCTGACTTCCTTGTTGCGCGCCTTTTCCGGCTTAAGGTCGGGATTGGGCACGAACTGGTTAAATCCAAAATGGATGCCCGAGACGTAAAGCTCGCTCACGCTAGGCGCGCGGAAGGCCTCGTTGTAGGCAGCGTGCAGAGAGAGCCAATCAGTCACCCGAGCCCCGGCCCCCAGCTTTACGGATAATTCGTTTTCGTCGATGTCCCTGGCGACGCCGGCATCCGATTTGCTCTGGTAGCGGTCCCAGCGCAGGCCGGGCGTGAGCGTCCAGCGCTCACCGATGGCAATTTCGTTTTGGACGTAAACGCCGAGGACGGTGGATTTACCATCGGGGAAGGAAGTCCGAGGCGCCCCGTTCCGGCGGGCCTTGGTGGCGTCGCGGTAGTAATCCATGCCGTAGGTCAGCGTCTGTCGGGCGTAAACAGCGCCGTTGAAGATCATGCTGTTGCGGACATCGAAGCCGGTGGTCGTGAATCTTGTTTCGTCGTGCCGTCCATCGGACAGCCGTTTTTCATCGACGTTCGTGGTGTTGCGATAGAGCACCGCCGACGGCCGCAGACGGGGGTTGTCCGGATTCTCGTACCGGTAACGGAGCGTGTAGTTGTTTTGCTCCGTATCGCGGTTCACCACGTTGGTGGGCGTCGCCGCGGCCTGGGGGTTGGACGGCACCTCGCTGTCCGCATTATATGTCTGAATAGAGCCGCTCAAGGTGTGAAACGGGGCGGGCGCCCAGGTTCCCTTGGCGAGACCGGCGGTGGATTCGAAGGCTGAGTTTTGCAAAGTCGTCCCGTCGCCCAGCTTGACATCATCGGCGTCGCGGTAAGCAACGTTTAATAAATAATCAAAGTTGTCTCCGGCCAATCCGTAAACCGCGCCGCTCGCCAGCCACTGATTGTTGACGTCCTGGTATCCGCCCTTGATCCTGGCCCCGAACCGCTCACCGGGCGCGAGCATGTCAGCGGCGTCTTTGGTGGTAAGCGACACGATGCCGCCAACCGCGCCGCTGCCCCAGAGCGCGGAGGCCGGACCGCGCAGCACCTCGACTTGTTTCAGCAGATCCGGCTCGAGAAACACGCGCGCGTTATGGCCCCGGGAGAAGTTTTGGCGCGCGCCATCCATTAAAAACAGGACGCGATCGTCGGAAAGCCCGCGGATGGTGACCCGTTGGCCCGCGGCTCGCGGTCCGCCGCCGATCTCGACATTGGGGAGATCTTCCAGGATATCGCCGATGTCGGAGGCTTGCTCCGACTCGATGCGTTCTTCATCAACGACGCTGACCGATTCGGCTACGTCGAAGGGATCGCGCGGGGTCTTGGTGGCCTTTATGGTAATGCCATCAAGCATTCTGTAGGATGCCGGTTCCTCGCCGGCTTGTATGGAAGTAGTTATAACAATCAAAGACAGGGCGGCTGCAAATCGGAATTTGAAGCTGCCTCCCCCGTGCGGAAAAGGTTGTTGAACGGTATCATTGTGCATAACAAACACCTCCGGGTTAAGGTCGTCGCTGATATCATCCGGCTGGCTACCTTAATGCCCGGAGGCACTGAGTGGCTGGCGGGACGCTCGGCCAGGCCGAGCGCCGTGTTTACGATTGCTTGGTCAAAATTAATTTGTCATGGTGGGTGATCCGCAGGTGATACGCATGGTCGGCGTGTTTCCGTGCCATCGTGGAAAAGCCCCCGGCGTTTGGACCGCGCGCAAGCGCGCGTCGCCAGTTGATGCACGCGTCGCCTGCCTTGTCGGACATGGTGTTCCATCTCAGTCGAAGAGTCGTCCGTAGGTGGAGAGGTAATTCGGGGCGACGGCGCGAATGGTCGCGGCTTCGTTGCGCTCCGAGGCCAGGTGGATTTTCTCCAGCTCTTCTTGCAAGCTCTTCAGTTCGCCCGCGATGTGCTTCAGGGCGTTCTCCAGCGTGTAGGTGATTTGGTGAATCTCCGCCATGTCCTTGGGGCTCAAGCTGTCCCCTGCGAGTATGCCTGCCATCCGGCGATGGTACTCGGAGAGATTGGCCCGCGCCTGCTCGATGGTTGCGGCCGGTTTGCCCTTGAAATGCTCCACCCGTTCACCGGCGAAGGCCGCTGATCCGCTGAGTACGAAAACCAGCAGGGAGGTTAGTGTTATTGCTCGGTGCATGTTTTTACTCCTTCATTAAATAAATAAAAATCCCGGTTTCCCCGCATATTGAGGGAGACGGTCTCCGCTGCTGAGGAGGAGAGCAGAGTACGGAGACTATTTTGGGTGAGCGGGGAACCGGGACATAACCTTTGTCGTTCCTGATGATGAATCGTGATCATGCTGCCTGCGCCAATCCCTTGTACTCAAAGTACCGACGCATGTTGTTCAAGGTAGCGGGCCACGCCCTCGGGCGAGTCCTTCATACCCGCCGCGCCGGGTTTCCAGCCCGCGGGGCAGACCTCGCCGTGTTCTTCGTGAAATTGCAAGGCATCCACCATGCGCAACATCTCGTCGATGTCGCGCCCCAACGGCAGGTCGTTGACCACCTGATGCCGGATCACGCCCGCGCGATCGATGAGAAAGCTGGCCCGAAGCGCCACGCCCTCACTTTCCAGTTCAACCCCGTAGGCGCGGCAGACGGCGTGGCTGACATCTGCAACCATGGTGTAGCCCACCGGGCCGATGCCGCCCTGTTTAACCGGCGTGTTGCGCCAGGCGTGGTGGGTGAATTGCGAATCCACCGAGACGGCGATGATCTCCACATTGCGCTTGCTGAATTCATCCCGCCGATGATCCAGCGCAATCAGCTCGGACGGACAGACGAAGGTAAAATCCAACGGATAGAAGAACAGCAAAGCGTATTTGCCCTTGCGGGCCTGCGCAAAATTAAATTCCTCGACGATCTCACCGTTGCCGAGTACAGCGGCTGAAGTGAAATCCGGGGCCTGTTTTCCAATCAGTGTTGTCATGTATGGTCTACTCCTCTGGTTTTCAGTTTGATTAATTTAATGCGCGCGCTTGGTCTTGTCGGCATGACGATAGCAGACAGCGCCTGTGTGGCGTGCGGCAATCTCGCGCCATTGCAACAGCAAGCCCTGACAGGCGCTTCTGGCCGCGGGCGAGACCTGGGTTGCCGGATGCGTCAGCAACATCTCCAAGTGGTGCGCGACACTTTGCGCTACGCTCACAGAAGCGTGCAGGCTGTAGCGGGTCATCAGATACGCGGTGGCGGCCAGCAGCATGTGAAGTTCCGGTGGGGTTGTTTTCATAAAGACCGGCCTCCCGTTCTGAGTTCGACTTCCGGCGTCACAAGCAGGGTGAAGCGCTTGAAGTTCACCCGGAGGCGGCCGTGCTGTTTCGCCGGCCACGCCACAGACGGGCGTTGATTTACCTTTCGTTCGTTCATCATATGCGGTTAGTGCAGTTCGTTAGGCACAACCTCCAGACGCAATGTTTCGACTCACAATCCAGACAACGAAAATCCTCTACGCAGACCGCGCCGGTCTGCAGCAGCCGGCGCAGCCGGTCGGCGCTGATTTCCAGTCGCACACGTCCGCTTTCTTTGCGCAATATCGACATCCGGCTTCCATTGGGCCAACATGGCATATCGTCATTTATCGGCGCGACTCCTGAGTTGCCGCCCTCGCGCATCAGGCCGCGGCCTCGGCGAGGCCGCGGGCGAAGGCCGAAAGACTGCCGCGAGGCAGCAGCACCAGCGGTTTACCATGGCGGTTGCAAAACCGTTTTACCCGGCGCACCGCATCGTGGCTGACGCAGTCCAGCGGGCATAACACCGCATCGGCACGCGGCAATATCGAACCGAGGTGGAGACGACCATCCTCGCGGCCTCCGTCGTGGTGGATGTACCGGCCATTACACCGCTCAACCAATGCCCGAAAGTGGCTGCTCTGGCCTGTGCGTCCGCCGACATAGAGGATGCAACGGCCGCGCAGATCCGGATTCGGGTCGGTTTTTTCGCCTTCCGGCGCGCAGGCGCTTCGGTAATTTCCGGAAAGAAGGCGTACAAGCGATGTTTCCAACGCGTCTCGCTCCTGACGAGCTTCGGCAAGCGCCCGTTCCAATCTTAAATTGCGATCTTCACTGCGTTTAGCCAGTTGTTTCCACTCCTTGGCCGCAGCCTCGGCGCGCTCTTTCCGCGCCTGTGCGGATGTCAGCCTGGCCGACAACGTTTCTATCTGATTGCGCGTTTTGAGCAATTCGGCGCCACTTTCTAGCTGGGTCAACCGTTGTTCGGCCTGCTGTAAACGCTGTTCCGCCGCTAACGCCCGTACCAGACGTTCGGACATCGTCTGTATGGTTTCATCCTTGTCTTTCAACTTGCGGTTTGCGTCGTGGCGCATTTTTGTCAGTTGCGCTTCGAGATTTTCCGCACGCCGGCGTTGCCGGGTGAGTTCCTGCATATCCACGCGAACCGAGGCGCCGGCCAGATGGGACAACATATGAATGTCGCCATACATCTGATCCAGAAACTCATCTGGGGTGCACGGATGGGTCGCCAAGGCCCAAAAGGCGCCGGCAACTTCGCCCGTTTTCATCGCCTCAGCCCAAAGAAGTTGGAGTTCACCGGCAGAACGTATTTTGAGAAATTGCTGAATGATCCGTTTATATTTACTATCCAGATGTTTCTGCAGTAGACGGGATGGATAGGTGGATTCCCCGGCAATATTTACAAAGGCACCGTGCAGTTCATGGTCGCTCACCGGTGTTTCAAATATAATATTCGCTTTGCGGCAAAGACGGCGTAATTCATCCAGAGTGAGGCAAGTTCCTATCACGCTACAATGAAATCGGGACTGAAGCTCCCAGAGCTTCTTACGTTGCAGGGTGCGGTACTTACCACGGGATTTCTCATGCCATGCACGCATTAACGGCATGGCTTGAATTTCACGTTCGCTCAAAGCGGTTTGTTTTGCTGGCATAAAGAGCCTCCTTAATCAGCAAAGTTTCCAAGCCATAGTTCTTACATATCAAAACTGGCTGGCTACCTTTGCCGGGAGGCCTGGGTGGCTGGCGTGGTGCTTCATTCGAAGCACCCGTGGGTTATTATTTGGTTAAAATCAACTTATCCTGGCGAGTGATTCGCAACCGGTACGCATGACCCGCATGTTCGATTAGGATCTCCTGCTTGCCGCGAAAGAGGTCCCGGCTGTCATACCTTTTCCCTACCGTTTCATTTGACGGTGACCGCCTGCCCGGAGATGGTATTGCCTTTTTCTCTCTCATAATGACAATCAGCTCCGTTATTTGGAGAATGTTTCAACGTCGCCCGGCTTACGCAGCATTTTGTCCACTTCACCCTGATGCATTTCTTCTTCGGTAACCATGCGGCGGGCATAATCCTCCAGCAGCACGGAACGACCCTCCACCAAACTCAGCAGTTCCCGGTAGATTTTCAGCGTCTCGCGTTCGTGCTCCAGAGATTCACGTAAAATTTCACCAATATCGTGTTTATGGGTTTCCAGCAGCGGGCCGATGGCCAACGAGGGATGACCGCCGAAATGGGTGATCAGTTCCCCGGCATCTTGAGCGTGACTCAGGGATTCGGTTGCCTGTTCGCGCATCCAGGAAACAATAGGGATACGGTTGTAACCGTAGACCATCAGGGCATAATGGGTATAGCGCACCACCCCGGCCAGTTCCAGCTCCAGAATCTTGTTGAGCGTTTCGATGACCTTGTTGTTGTCCAGCGCTTGTTCGTTCATGGCCTACCTCGTTTATGTCGTTGCGTGTGTTGTGTAATTATATTCACTGTTGCGACAGCCTCCGTGCATCCGCCGTAATTTAGGCAAACACGCCCATATTCCTGACCCGTGCCCGTTGCGCGAGATGGAACGCTTCCGCGCACTCGACAAGCCGCTGTATCCCAGACCGTTTTATGCAAGACGTTTCGCGCCGCTGTGTCTTTAAAGCGAGATCCCGTTATTATTTTGTTGAGCTGCCACATGTGTAGCACCACCTCTGTTTCCGCACTCACGATTCCAAGCCGGGATTCACCGCGCTCCCGCCACGCATTGATGATGTAACACATAAAATCAATATAATCATATGGTTACCGTGTTTTCTGGCTTGGTCGAATTCATCGCGCTCCTTGATGCCGAATAATAACCGTTCTTACCAAGATGTCAATGATAATGATAGTGATTATCATTTACTTTTATTTTATGCTTGTGTACTCTATTGCTCAGCCAGCCAACTTCACTTGTAGCCAGCGAGACAAACCGCCTTCAAAGGCGGCTGCCAGTTTATTTGTAAACAAATCGGGGAGTTACAAGCATGAAAAAACATGACCGTTTATTACATGGCGCCTTTATCACCATCGCGCTGGGCATCACCCTGCCGGTTGGCGCGGCGGAAGGTGAATCAGGCGCCAAGGTGCTGGAAAGAGTGATGGTAATTGGTGATCCCGCTAATGTAGAGGACATGCCGGGCTCCGCCCAAGTGGTAACCAAAGAGGATATCCGTCAACAGAGTTATGACGACGTGAGCCAGGTACTGCGAAAGGTGCCGGGGGTCACCGTCCGGGGAGAATTCGGTTACGGACTGTTCCCCAGTATCAGCCTAAGAGGCGTGGACACCACCCGTAGCGCTAAAGTAACCCTCATGGAGGACGGTGTATTGATGGCGCCGGCGCCTTATTCCGCGCCGGCCGCCTACTATGTGCCCACCGTGGGCCGCATGAGCGGCTTGGAGGTCCTGAAAGGGTCAAGCCAGATCAAATACGGTCCGCACATCACCGGCGGCGTTATTAACTATCTTTCCACGCCGATTCCACTTAAGAAAACCGCCTACCTGAAATCCATCTTCGGCAGCTTTGACGAGCTGCGCACTCACGCTTACGTGGGCAATACCATCGAGACGGATACCGGGCGGTTCGGATTTTTGGTCGAAGGGTATATGCGCCAGAATCGGGGCTTTAAAACGATAGACGAAACGGCGGATTTTCGGGACGGTGACGACACCGGCTTTACCAAAACCGAACCCATGGTCAAGCTGTCGTGGGAGCCCGATAGCACAGTATATCAGCGTCTGGAGTTTAAAATCGGCAAGACCGATCTGGATGCCAATGAAACCTATCTGGGATTGAGTGAGGCCGACTTTAAAGCGAATCCTTTCCGGCGTTATGCGGCGTCGCGTTTTGATAACATTAAGGCCAACCAGGACCGTAACTATCTACGTTACGCGGTCAGTCCGACCAAGGACGTGGACATCATTACTACGCTGTACAACAACGACTTCAAACGCAATTGGTATAAGCTCAAAGACCTGCGTAACGTAAACGGCAATACACTCAAGCTCTCCGCCGCCTTGGCCGGCGCGCAAAACGGCGAAGGCCTTGCCTGCCTGAAAGGCGAACTGGCCTGCACCTTGCGCGTGCGCGCCAACAACCGTGAGTACTACGCCAAAGGCATTGAATCCGTCGCTTATTACCGCTTTGGTTCAGATAAAGTCCGGCATGAGATCTCAGCCGGGCTTCGTTATCACCAAGATCAAGTCCGGCGTTTCCAATGGGATGATGATTATACTCAAACGGCCAACGGCACCATTTCCGGCATGACCCCGGGAACGCCCGGCGGTGCGGGCGACCGTCTGCAAAAAACGAAAGCCACCGCCGTGTTTGTTCAGGATACGATCAAGACCGGGGCCTGGACCTTCATAC
>WGFP01000030.1 GCA_015492195.1 Acidiferrobacterales bacterium | reverse complement strand
ACGAGGCCAGCGTCTTGGTGGGTGATTTTTTGTACTCGCGCGCCTTTGAAATGATGGTCGAGGTCAACAGCATGCGGGTGATGGAGATACTTGCCCACACCACCAACACCATCGCCCGGGGCGAAGTGATGCAATTACTGAATTGCCATGATCCGGATACCACCGAAGAACGCTACCTTAATGTCATCCGCAGCAAAACCGCGAAACTGTTCGAGGCAGCGGCACAACTCGGCGCCGTAATCAGCAACCAGAACAAGAAAACGGAAACCGCCATGGCAACCTACGGCCTGCACCTCGGCATTGCGTTTCAGTTGATCGACGATGCATTGGATTACCGCCGTGACAATCGATCGCTTGGAAAAAACATCGGGGACGATTTGGCGGAAGGCAAACCCACCCTGCCGCTTATTCATGCCCTGCGGGAGGGAAACGCCCAGGAGCGTGAACTGATTCGTAAGGCCATTGAAGATGGAGACCTGAAAAAAATCGACGCCGTCGTGAATGCCATTGAATCAATAGGTTCCATCGCGTACACTGCGCGCAAAGCCGAGGAGGAGGCGTGCCTTGCCGAACAGGCCTTGGCCGCGATACCGGATTCGCCCTACAAACAAGCGCTCCTCGATCTAGCCCATTTTTCCGTTCATCGCGATCATTAAACAACGGGGTGTAGCTCAGCCTGGCAGAGCACTAGCTTCGGGAGCTAGGGGCCGGAGGTTCAAATCCTCTCACCCCGACCAATATTGCTTATCGGGGGGCGAGAGGATTCCCGGCCCGGTGTCCTCCCCGATGCCGGGGGGTGCGGTGCTTACGCATTTCACCCACTCACTCCGGCCGGTCATTGCGCACCGACGCGCAGCGGTAGCGACATGAGTATTTCTCTGGAAACTAACGACGGGCATACGTGGGGCAACTTATACGCATAGTGATTATCCTGTTCGCGGTTTGGCTGGTGATCCGTTTTGTCCAGCGCGCGCTCAAGCGCTTTCGGAAAATTCGCTCCGCTTCGAGCTCCCAGCCGGCCGGCACGGCTCCGGTCATGGAAATCATCCCCTGCGCCCGTTGCGGCGTTCATATCCCCAAATCCCGGGCGTTATTCAGCAAAGACAAGGCCTATTGCTGCGAGGAGCATCGGCGCGTGGCCGATAAAGAATCAGGAACAGAGTAAACGCGCCTTTTCCAGCGTGTGAAACTGTGCTAATTGAAAGGATTATGACGGCAATGGACAGCGCGTTTACCCTCCCAGGACTAAGTCGGGCAGAAAGTCAGGCCGCCATCGAGGCGCAAAACTGGAAGCTGCTCGCTTATTTCAATTTCTACCGGCTTGCCATCGCCCTTGCCGCGGTCGGCATCAGTTTTAATGTCGTCGCCCTAACTTTGTTTGGAAGTGCCCTCCCGGGACTGTTCCAGGCCTCCGCCCTGATATACGCCGCCTTAAGCCTGATCGGCCTGCAAACCATCCGGCGCCGTAAGCCTGATTTCGAAACCCAGGCGACCATGCTGGCCTTTGCCGACGTTACCCTGCTCACCCTGCTGATGCACGCGAGCGGCGGCCTGTCGAGCGGACTCGGGCTGTTGGTGGTAGTGGCGGTCGCCGGCAGCAGCCTGATGCTGGGCAAGCGCCTGACCATTTTCTTCGCCTCACTGGCCACCGTGGCTGCACTCCTGGAGCACTCCTGGGGGATGCTGACGGGGGCCGATGTCGTGAAAAGCGAGGTGATACAAGGCTTCCCCCAGGTGGGCATGCTCGGCATCGGCCTGTTCGCCACCGCCTTCCTCGGCTACACCCTGGCGACGCGCCTGCGCGCCACCGAAGCCCTGGCGGAACGCCGCGGCGTGGATCTGGCCAACCTCGCACAGATCAATGAATTGATCATTGAGCGCATGCAGGCGGGCGTGCTGGTGTGCGACCCGGAGGGGAACATACGATCAATCAATCAGGCAGCCCGGAAATTCCTCGGCCTGCGCACCCAAAATATAAATAAAACCGTCTTAAGCGACATCGCGCCCGATCTTGCCATCCAATTGTTTCAATGGCAGGGAAACGAAACAGCACGCCGCAAACGGCAAATGTTTACAAGCCGCGCAGGTTACACGCTTTTGCCCCGTTTCGTGTTCCTGGGGGAAAAGGCGGATTCGGGCACGCTGATCTTTCTTGAGGACATGGCGATTCTCAAGCAACAGGCGCAACAGCTCAAAATGTCGGCCCTCGCCAGGTTGACGGCCAGTATCGCCCATGAGATTCGCAATCCCCTCGGGGCCATTACCAATGCCGCCCAGCTCCTGGGCGAGTCTGCCCCGCGCGATGCCGAAGAACAACGCCTGAGCAAAATCATCAACGAACAGTGCCGACGCATGAACGTGATCGTGGAAAACGTCACGCAACTCAGCCGACGCGACCAAGTAAATCCCGTCAAGCTGGCGCTGGAGCCGTGGCTTC
This sequence comes from Acidiferrobacterales bacterium, assembly GCA_015492195.1. Classification (GTDB taxonomy): domain Bacteria; phylum Pseudomonadota; class Gammaproteobacteria; order Acidiferrobacterales; family Sulfurifustaceae; genus S146-88. The sequence continues at coordinate 3,819 of WGFP01000030.1, read as the reverse complement.
AGGAATTCATAAAACAATATTGCGAAACCCTGCATATCCCGCCGGAGACCTTTGCCAGATTCGGCGCGGGGGGCATCGAAGTCTGCGTGGACAGCGAACAATTGTTCCAGGTGATCAGCAACCTCAGCCAGAACGCCCTGCGCCACAGCCCGCCGTTCACGGGGACCCCGTTGATCAAGCTCCAAGCCGGAATGGACAAGGAAAACCGGCCCTATCTGGACGTCATAGACTGGGGCAAGGGGGTCCCCCCTGAAATTGTGGACAATATCTTTGATCCTTTCTTCACCACCACCCCCAAAGGGACCGGACTTGGCCTATATATTGCAAGGGAATTGTGTGAGGGCAACGGCGGCGCGCTCGATTACCACCCCGGAGAAGGGGGGGTGGGGAGCCGTTTTCGCGTCACCTTCGCCCGCGCCGAGGAGTGCAGCGAACTGGGAGCGTTATGAATAAAGCCAAGAATCAGGTGCTGATTGTCGACGACGAGCCGGATATCCGCGAGGTGTTGGAGCTGACGCTTGGTCGCATGAACCTCGAGACCCGCACCGCCCCCAATCTGGACGATGCGCGTCACCTGTTACAGGAATTCAACTTCGACCTCTGCCTGACGGACATGCGCCTGCCGGACGGGAACGGCATTGATCTGGTGCGGCATATCCAAGAAAAATATCCCTACCTCCCGGTGGCGGTCATTACCGCCTTCGGCAACATGGAAACCGCGGTCGCCGCGCTCAAGGCCGGAGCCTTTGATTTCGTATCCAAACCTCTGGATCTCAACGACCTGCGCAACATCGTGCGCTCCGCCCTGCGCGTCGCCCAGGCGCCCCGCCAGCCGGCGGTGACAAGCGGCGCGGCGCCTGTGGGCGCCGGTAAACTGCTGGGGGAATCCCCCGAGATCGAGAAGGTACGCACCATGATCGAGCGGCTCGCCCGCGGGCAAGCGCCGGTCTACATCAGCGGCGAATCCGGTACCGGCAAGGAACTCGCCGCCCGGTTGATTCATGAACTGGGGCCGCGGGGAGACAAACCCTTCGTCCCGGTCAATTGCGGGGCGATCCCGGAAAACCTGATGGAAAGCGAGTTTTTCGGCCATAAAAAGGGGAGTTTTACCGGGGCGGTGCAGGACAAAGACGGCTTGTTCAAGGCGGCCGACGGCGGCACCCTGTTTCTCGACGAAGTCGGGGACCTGCCGCTGCCGATGCAGGTAAAGCTTTTGCGGGCGATTCAAGAAAAGTCCGTGCGCCCGGTGGGCTCACAAGCAGAAATCAAAGTGGATGTCCGCATCTTGAGCGCCACCCACAGAGACCTGCACGAACTGGTCACGGAGGGTCACTTTCGCCAGGATCTCTATTACCGGATTAATGTCATCCAGCTTCATATACCCAGTCTGCGCGACCACGCCGAAGATATTCCTCTGCTGGCGGAGAAACTCTGCACCAAGCTCGCGGCCCAGCTGGGCATCACCCCCCCTCGCCTGATGCCGGAGGCCCTGGATACTCTTAAAGGCTATGCGTTTCCCGGCAACGTGCGGGAATTGGAAAATATTCTGGAACGGGCGCTTACCTTGTGTAACGGCAGTGAGATCACGACCCAGGATCTGCAATTGCCGGAGGCGAATCCAGGGCATGCGCAAGAACGGGCGGCACTTGCCGACGATGAATCGCTGGATGATTACCTGGAGCGCGTCGAGCGGGCCGCCATTGAACGCGCCTTGACCGAAACCAAACAAAATAAAACCGCGGCGGCCAAACTGCTCGGGATCAGCTTCCGGGCATTGCGCTATAAACTGGAAAAACTGGGCATCGAATAAGCAAACGATTATAAGCCGTCGCATAGGGGCTTGTGCCGAAACGAGGCAAACCTTGACCAAAAACGTCACCTTAAGGCGCCTGAGCGCCACAACGGATGCGACAAACGGGCTTTGATAGAATAGAAATGGTTTATATTATAAAAACTTATACAAACAGCTCGGCCGACGAGAAACATGCATGTCTGGCATAATTTATGCAGGTTTATGACCAGGAAATACGCGGTGCCGATGGGCCGTTCGGATCAAAATTGACAACGGGGCGGGCGCTGCTAAGTAAATAGACTGGAGGATGTCCCGGAAAGCATCGGCCCAGTAAGGATCTCCCTGGGGCCTCATGCTTTCAAACGACCCGACGGTGTTGGGCCGGTTTTTTCCGAGACGCCCTCGTAAGTTTCAGAAAATTTGAATTGGAGGCTCCAAATGAAAACGATACAACGTGGTTTTACATTAATCGAGCTGATGATCGTGGTTGCGATCATCGGCATCCTGGCGGCAATTGCGATCCCCGCCTATCAAGACTATACCGTTAAAGCCAAGGTCAGTGAAGGACCGAGTGTTGCGGCTCCAGCATTTACTGCAGCGGGCGTGATGTGCAGTGAAGGGACGATTCCCGCCACTGCCACCGCTGACCTCAACACCTCGGCGGGCATAGCGGCCGCCACCGCCTACAACACGGATTATGTAAACAGGGTGCTGTTATCGAACACCAACGCTTCAACGGTAAACGTTGACATCCGCTATAAGGCGATCGGCACGCAAGTCCCCGCTAATGCTGAGATACGCTATGTCGGGTCATGCAGTGCGGCCGGATTGGAATGGGCCTCTCCTGTTGTCCAAGGTGGCAGTTTCCCGCCTAAGTATCTACCTAAGAAATAATGGGTAACAACAGAAAAGCAAACTTATAATTCAAGCCCGCTCTCTGAGCGGGCTTTTTATTCGCCACTACATTCATGCTTACTCTTCTCAAACCAGGACAGGTGCTCATAAACACGGCGTCTTATTGCGGCCGGTACGCGGCGCATTTCAGTCTATTATTGATCGCTCTTATGGCTGTCCTGCCGTTTTTACTGCCTTTCCATCGCCCGCCGATACATAGTTTTTACAGTGAATGGCTGGCCTTCGCCTTGGGCATCGGGGCATACGTCGCCTTTTTGACTCGTAACCTATGGGAGAACCTTAGTCTACCGAGAACGGCACTTTATCTATTCGGCCTTATAGCGGTAATCGTCATTCAAAGCCTTTGGATTAAACGCCCTTACGTCGCGCAGGCTCTAATGCCCGCCTTATATCTTAGTTGGGCGATCCTGCTGATGGTCCTGGTTCACTGGCTGCGGCTCCGTTTCGGGCAGGAGAAAGTCGTCACGACCTTCGCCTGGTTTGTTTTCATCGGCGGCCTGCTGCAAGCAATCGCCGGATTGGTGCAATTTCTGGGCATTCCCGGGTGGCTTGGTGCCTTGATCATCGTTAAGAAATCTTTAGCCGTATACGGCAATCTCGCCCAATCTAACCACTTTGCCACACATATTATGCTGGCCGTCGCCGCGCTCAGCTATTTATTTTCCCGACGTCTGCTGTCATGGGGCCTGGCTTTGTCAATAGCTGCATTCTTTGCCTTTATCATCACCTTGTCGGGGGCGCGCGCGGTCTTATTATACGCACTCACGCTCTGTGTTCTATCATTAATGCTCTATCTCAAGAAGCGTGACCACGCATATTTCCGTTTAAGTATCGTTACCTGCACGTTTCTTCTTGTGTTTATCGGTACCCAATATCTACTGCCGCAGATTAATGACACACTCGCGCAATATCTCGCCGAGCTGAGCTTGAACCCCAAACCCTTCACTTACGATATAGCGCTGGAAAGGGCACACGCGGTTACGGGCGGCCTAAGCGAGCGCGTTTCGGAATGGCACAAAGGTTGGTTAATGTTTTTGCGTGCCCCACTGTTAGGGGTGGGCGTTGGAAATTACGCATCGTACAGCTTTCATTATCAGTCAATGCCAGAGTTT
>WGFP01000029.1 GCA_015492195.1 Acidiferrobacterales bacterium | reverse complement strand
CGTCAAACAGGATGGCGCCGCTGATGTAGTCGGAAAGCCCCTGGGTCGTCAGCAGCATTTCGCGGTAGGCCCGCCGGTTTTCCTCGGTTTTTTCGACACCGACCTTGTCAAATCGCTTGCCGCAGGTCGCGTTACTTTCGTCCATCGCGAGAATGCCTTTTCCCTTGGCGACCATAGCTTTAGCGGTAGCTTGTAGCTCAGTTGAAGCCATGTTCTCAACCCTCCTTATTTATCTGGAAATATGGACTTACAAGTAATGCCAAAAATAAAAATTTTGCTTAAATCGTGGGCATAAGTCCAGCAGGGAATATATTTGTTCCGGCGGTGATTCGCGTGGAATGGCTTGTATAACGCGTATTTCCGGCATTTGGCGGGATTTTCCACCTCGGTAATCCCCCACATTATAACGCCATATTAATCGGTGTTTCTTGACAAGCGTTCTCGGGCTGATAGGCTGTGCGCGTTTTTTGTGCGCGATAAACACAGTTTTGTTTGTCGAAGGACGGTTAATTAACGGTTAATTTTCGTAGGAGAGACTTATGGCATTAGTTTCGTTACGCCAAGTGTTGGATCATGCCGCCGAGCACGGTTATGGGGTGCCGGCTTTCAACGTCAACAACATGGAACAGATGCACGCGATCATGGAGGCGGCGGCTGAGACCGACAGCCCGGTGATCGTGCAGGCCTCCGCCGGTGCCCGTAAATACGCCGGCGCGCCGTTTTTGCGCCACCTGATTCTTGCGGCCATCGAGCAATGGCCGGACATTCCCGTGGTCATGCACCAGGACCACGGCGCCAGCCCCGCCGTCTGTCAACGCTCGATCCAGCTGGGTTTTTCCTCGGTCATGATGGACGGCTCGCTCAAAGAGGACATGAAGACCCCGGCCCCTTACGAATACAACGTTGATGTAACGCGCAAGGTGGTGGACATGGCCCATGCCGGCGGGGTTTCCGTTGAAGGTGAATTGGGTTGCCTGGGTTCGCTCGAAACCGGCATGGCCGGCGAGGAAGACGGCTCCGGCGCCGAAGGCAAACTGTCGCATGATCAACTGCTGACCGACCCGGAACAGGCCGCCGATTTTGTAAAAAATACCAAGGTCGATGCCCTGGCTATCGCCATCGGCACCAGCCACGGCGCCTACAAGTTTACCCGCCCGCCCACGGGCGACATCTTGGCCATTGACCGGATCAAGGAACTCCATAAACGCATCCCGGATACGCACCTGGTGATGCACGGCTCCAGTTCGGTACCGCAGGATTGGCTGAAAATCATCAACAATTACGGGGGCGACATGGGGCAGACCTATGGCGTACCGGTGGAAGAGATTCAGGAAGGCATCAAGCACGGCGTGCGCAAGGTGAATATCGATACCGACCTGCGCATGGCCTCCACCGGCGCGGTCCGCAAGTTCCTCGCAGAAAACAAAAAGGAATTCGATCCGCGTAAATGGCTAAAGGCCGCAACCGCGGGCATGAAGGATATCTGCAAAGCCCGCTACGAGGCCTTCGGTTGCGCCGGGCACGCCCCCAAGATCAAGGCGATCGGGCTGGAGGAGATGGCCAAGCGTTACGATAAAGGTGAGCTTGATCCGCGTGTACAATAACGGCCAACGAAAAGCATAAAATTTTACTTTTGTTCGGGGCGGCGTAAGCCGCCCTTTTTGTTTTGTTGTTCTTTGTTTGCACGGCCTGATCGCAATAGGTTGCCGGCTTCTTGCAATACGAATTTCTTAAACGCTTGAGCGACCGGCGGCAGGCGTTTCCCGCGTCGATGCACCACGTACCAGTGGCGCATAATGGGGAATTCCGCCACATCGAGGATCGCCAGGCGCTTGAGCGACAACTCCTGTTCCAGCGTATCGCGCGACAGCAGACCGAAACCGAGCCCCGCCTGCACGCTTTGTTTGATGGCCTCGTTGCTGCCGACCTCCATGCCCGTCTTGATGTGTATTCCTTTTTCATTAAAAAACCGTTCCATGGCGATGCGGGTGCCGGACCCCTGTTCGCGCACCAGAAAAACCTCGTCTTGCAGCCACTTAAGCGGAATATGCTTTTGCGTCGCCAAGGGGTGATCCGGCGGCGCAACAATGACGAGCGGGTTATCCATAAACGCACCGGCCTCGACGTCCAATTCAGTAGGCGGCTGCCCCATGATCACAAGATCCGCCGTGTTTTTGGAAAGGTGCTGTAGTAACGTTTCACGGTTGGTGACGTCGAGACTAATTTCAATATTTGAGTACCGTCGATTGAAAACCGCAAGAAGCGTGGGGATAAAATAATTGGCCGTTGATGCGACCGAAATATTCAGTTTACCACCGGTTACCCCCTTTAATCGGTTCAAGACCGTTTCCATCTCCGCCAACTGCTGGTTTATGGCACGGCTATAGTCGTATACTTCTTGGCCCGCCTTGGTGAGGAAGACGCGCTTACCGAGCTGTTCGAACAGCGGCACGCCGAGCTGTTCCTCGAGCTGTTTCACCTGCATGGAGACCGCCGGTTGGGTGAGAAACAGCTCCTTCGCCGCTTGCGTGAAGCTCAATCGCTGGGCGACGGTTTCAAAGACTTTGAGCTGACGGAGGGTTATATTCATGAACCCAGTTTATCATAAGATAAAACTTATGATAACTATCATTAAATATAACTGTTATTTATAGTTTTTGCGGGCCATGATTTCGTCTCAAGAGCAGCAACCCCGGAACCTGGATGAGTCAATTACGATTTTTGGAGGTCGACCATGGGCAAGTCTGAAACTATTACCGATGCAAAAAAACGTTATGCCGCGGGCGTTATCCCCTATAAGAAAATGGGTTATTGGGAGCCCGACTACCAACCGAAGGACACCGATGTCATCGCGTTGTTTCGTGTCACCCCGCAAAAAGGCGTGGAGCCGGAAGAGGCCGCCGCGGCCGTCGCCGGAGAGTCTTCCACCGCTACCTGGACCGTGGTGTGGACCGACCGCCTGACTGCCTGTGAGCTGTACCGCGCCAAGGCCTATCGCGTCGATCCCGTTCCCGGCACCGGCGAAGGCACGGACAAAGAAGCCCAGTACTTCACTTACATCGCCTATGACCTGGATCTGTTCGAGCCCGGTTCGATCGCGAATCTAACCGCCTCAATCATCGGCAACGTGTTCGGCTTCAAGGCGGTCAAGGCATTGCGTTTGGAAGACATGCGCATGCCGGTCGCGTATCTCAAAACCTTTCAGGGGCCGGCCACCGGTATCGTGGTAGAGCGCGAACGTCTGGACAAATTCGGCCGTCCGCTGCTCGGCGCCACCACCAAGCCCAAGTTGGGCCTGTCCGGGCGCAACTACGGTCGCGTGGTCTACGAGGCGCTGAAGGGCGGTCTCGACTTTGTGAAGGACGACGAGAACATCAACTCGCAGCCGTTCATGCACTGGCGTGATCGTTTCCTGTACTGCATGGAAGCGGTGAACAAAGCCTCGGCCGCCACCGGCGAAGTAAAAGGCCACTACCTCAACGTCACGGCCGGCACCATGGATGAGATGATTGAACGCGCCGAGTTCGCCAAAAGCCTGGGCTCGGTGATCATCATGATTGACCTCGTGGTCGGCTACACCGCCATTCAGACCATGGCCAAGTGGGCGCGTGACAACGACATGATTCTGCACCTGCACCGCGCCGGCAATTCGACCTATTCGCGTCAGAAGAATCACGGCATGAACTTCCGCGTGATCTGCAAATGGATGCGCATGGCGGGCGTCGATCATATCCATGCCGGTACCGTGGTCGGAAAGCTCGAAGGCGACCCGCTGATGATCAAGGGTTTCTACGACACCCTGCGTGAGCCGTACACGGCGATGAGTCTGGAGAACGGCCTGTTCTTCGATCAGGATTGGGTCTCGCTCAAGAAAGTAATGCCGGTGGCCTCGGGCGGGATTCATGCCGGCCAGATGCACCAGCTGCTCCATTATCTCGGCGAGGACGTGGTTCTGCAATTCGGTGGCGGCACCATCGGTCACCCGCAGGGTATCCAGCAGGGTGCGATCGCCAACCGCGTGGCGCTGGAGGCGATGATCCAGGCGCGCAACGAAGGCCGCGATTACTTGAAGGAAGGTCCGGAAATTCTCCAGGCTGCCGCCAAGTGGTGTTCGCCGCTCAAGGCCGCTTTGGACACCTGGAAGGACATTACTTTCAATTATGAGTCGACCGACACCGCCGACTTCGTGCCGACGGTCACGGCCAACGTCTAGTTTTGTGGGAGATCAAAACCATGATGACCAATCACGGAAATCGTATTACGCAGGGTCAGTTTTCATTTTTGCCCGATCTGACCGACGAGCAGATTACTTTGCAGGTTAAATACGCGTTGAAAAACGGCTGGGCGGTGAACGTTGAATACACCGACGACCCGCACCCGCGCAATACCTATTGGGAGATGTTCGGCATGCCGATGTTCGACCTCAAGGACCCGGCCGGCATCCTCATGGAAATCAACGAGTGTCGTAAGACGTTTCCCAATCACTATATTCGGGTAACGGCGTATGACAGCACCCGCGGCTGGGAGACCCCGCGCATGTCGTTCATTGTCAACCGACCCAAGAACGAGCCGGGTTATCGCTTGATGCGCCAGGAACGTAGCGGCCGCAGCATCGGTTACACTATTGTTCCGTATTCGACCGACAAGCCGGAAGGCGAGCGTTATTCATAACAGAATGCAATCACCCGTGCCGGCGATATCGTCGCGGGTAACATTCACGGAATCCAGCTATGACGGATACCAAAATCAACGAGAAACGGACATCCTCGTTGGCGGGCGACATGTCCGTCGATCTCGACGCGGAGTTCAAAAAATCCAATATCCAGGAGGTGTTGGATAAGCTCGATCGGGAATTAATCGGTTTGAAGCCGATTAAGACCCGAATCCGCGAGATCGCCGCGCTGTTGCTTGTGGACCGGTTGCGCAAGCAATTCGAGCTCTTGTCCGAGACGCCCACCTTGCATATGAGTTTCACCGGCAATCCGGGTACCGGGAAGACCACGGTGGCGATGCGCATGGGTGAGATCCTAAAGCGGCTCGGCTACGTGCGTGAGGGGCACTTGGTTACCGTTACGCGCGATGACTTGGTCGGGCAGTACATCGGCCACACCGCACCTAAAACCAAGGAAGTCATCAAAAAGGCCATGGGCGGCGTATTGTTTATCGACGAAGCGTACTATTTGTATAAACCGGAGAACGAACGCGACTACGGCGCCGAATCGATCGAGATTTTGTTACAGGTCATGGAAAACAACCGCGATGATTTAGTGGTCATCCTGGCTGGATACAAAGACAAGATGGATCGGTTTTTCCAAAGTAATCCCGGCATGCGCTCTCGTATTGCGCATCATCTGGATTTTCCTGACTATTCGCCGGACGAGTTGCTCGCGATCGCCAAATTGATGCTGGCGCAGCAGAATTATCGCTTCAGCCCCGACGGGGAAAAGGCGTTTGCTGAATATATTCCGCTGCGGATGAAGCTGCCGCACTTTGCCAACGCGCGCTCGATTCGCAATGCCCTCGACCGTGCACGGCTGCGTCAAGCGAATCGGCTGTTTGCATCGCGCAGCAAGAATCTTACCAAGGTGGATTTGGTCACGCTGGAAGCCGAAGATATACGCGCCAGCCGCGTGTTCCAGGAGGGCAAACTTGATATCGACGGTGATGAAGGTACCGACAAGGCTGAAGAAGCCCGCCGCCTCAAAGAAGTAAAGTAAAAGAGCTGACAAGTCCAACCGGATTGTCATACGTATTACGGAAATCGTCGGAGGCCTGACCGAACCATGGCGCACGATCCGATCGGAAGAGATCCGCTTCGTACCTTGCCGAAGGTGATCGAAGCGCACTGCTTCAATCACGTCCGCCTCGCACTCAATCGTCTCGGCAAGCCGCTGCGCGTGACCCTTCCCGGTCATCGTGGCCTCGACGTTATTCTCGACGATCACCTGTGGTTGGTGGTCGATGGTCACCATGGCGATCTGCCGGTATTGGCGTTCAGCGGTTTCAGGACTTCCGAACGCGATGGATTGCACCAACCCGTCGCCTGCGAACTTCGCCTTTATCACGTCCACGCCGGCTTGGTAATAGGTACGGCGCTTGAGCAAATGGATCAGGCGCTGACGGAACGGCTTAGCTCTAAAGCTTAGGAAGAGAAAGAAAAAACAACACTAACGGATAGTACGTCTATGTCTAGCAATAGTAGGGAAAGTTCCCCCCTCTGTTCATCGTTGGTTGAGCGTATCCCCAGGTCTGAACGGGGGCAGTAATGGCCGGGATGCAGGGTGGTCGGCAGTGAAAGTGGAGGTAGAGTTATGGCGCTCGTTGATATGAAAGACATGCTCCACCACGCCTACGAACACGACTATGCAGTGGGAGCCTTCGATCCGGTAAGTCTGGATTTCCT
>WGFP01000028.1 GCA_015492195.1 Acidiferrobacterales bacterium | reverse complement strand
ATCGGCCTGCGGGCCCAACATTACAAAGAGGTAATCGAAAACCGCCCCCCCATCGGCTGGCTTGAGGCCCACAGCGAAAATTATTTCGGCGAAAGCGGAGCGCCCCTTTACTACCTGGAACAGGCCCGCCGCCACTACCCTTTAAGCCTGCACGGTGTCGGCCTCTCGCTGGGGTCGACGGACGAATTGAATTGGTCGCATTTACACAAGCTCAAGGCATTGATCGCGCGGTTCGAGCCGGGTCTGGTTTCGGAACACCTGTGCTGGAGTTCCGTAAACGGGCGTTACCTTAATGACCTTCTGCCGTTGCCGTACACGGAAGAAGCCTTGTCCCACGTCACCGACCGAATTCGCCGGGTGCAGGATTTTCTCGGTCGCCGGATCCTGATTGAAAACCTGTCAAGCTACCTGCAATACACGCACTCGACCATTCCGGAATGGGAATTCATCGCCGAGGTGGCGCGCAAAAGCGACTGCGACATCCTGCTGGACGTGAACAACGTCTACGTCAGCTCGGTAAACCATCGCTTCGATCCCCAACGGTACCTGGAGGCCATTCCACCATCCAAAGTCCGGGAGATCCACCTCGCGGGATACACCGTAAACCGTTACCCCGAAGGGGAGGTGCTCATCGACTCCCACGGCGCCCGCGTCTTCGATGACGTCTGGGTGCTTTATCGTCAAGCCGTAAAACAACTCGGCGCGGTTCCGACGTTGATCGAATGGGACACCGACATCCCTGCCCTCGATGTCCTGGTCGACGAAGCGCACAAGGCCGACCGCGTTTTAGAGGAAATCCGTGATCTCGTTGCGTGAAATACAAACAAGATTTGCCGACAGCATTTTCGCAAAGGAAGATACCGGCTTCGAGAAATATATTGTACCCGGCGCCTTCCCTCCCGAACGCCACGTGCAAATCTACCGCAACAACGTCTTTGCCGGCCTGATCTCTGCACTCCAAGACGTCTATCCCGTCGTCACGCGGTTGGTGGGCGAAGGGTTTCTGAAATACGCCGCTGATACATTTATCCGCCGGCATCCGCCCCGCGGCGGCAACCTGCACGATTTCGGGGGCGAGTTCGCTGAATTTCTGGCCGGTTTTCCGCCCGCGGTGAAGCTGGAGTACTTGCCCGACGTCGCGCGGCTGGAATGGGCCTATCACCGGGTTTTTCACGGCCCCGACCATGCGCCCCTGAAACAGGAGGCGCTCACCGCCGTGCCTGCCGGGCGTTACGGCGAACTTAAATTTGCGCTTCATCCGGCCTCGCAATTGCTGTCATCCGACTACCCGATTCTGCGAATCTGGCAGGTCAACCAGCCGGGTTACCAAGGCGACGACACCGTGGACCTGTCCGAAGGCGGCGTAAGCCTTCTGGTTGTCCGGCGCGACATCACGGTTGAGATCCAACCTTTGAGCAAAGGGGAATTCGCCTTACTGCAAACCTTGGCTGCCGGGAAGACGTTTGAGTCGGCCTGCACTGCCGCGCTCAGTGCCGAACCTGACTTTGATCTGACCGGATCGCTACGGCGGCACGTGCAAAACGCAACTTTGGTGGATCTTCATTTCTAAGGAAGTTCTGATTTATATGATTATCCAACGCAAAGGCCGCTCCAGCGCATCTCGGCAACTGCTCCTTGCGTTGCTCTCGATCGTTGCTCCCGGCGCGATTCTACCTCCTCCATCCCTGGAGTCGTACCTCCCCACATCCCTGTGGGTCGCTGCGCTCGCGGCATTCGCACATCCATGTGCATCACGTGAAGGACGCAAAGAAATCGTGAAGAGAAAAATCTTTGCGCCTTTGCGGCAAAAACTCATATTTCAGAAATTTCCTAACATTTCAAGGACAAACGGTCCGCGTTCGAGCTGACGGAGAAATTGTCATGACGCTTATTGAAAGAACTACAAACCTTGCCCGGCCGGTCATTAAGGGGCTGAACTTAGCCGCTCCCCTGCTCGATCTGGGAATTCGCCTGTGGGTGGCCAATGTCTTTTGGAAATCGGGCCTGACCAAGATTCAGAGCTTCGACACCACGATCATGTTGTTCGAAAACGAATACCAAGTCCCGCTGCTCTCGCCGACCGTGGCCGCGGCATTGGGGACGGGCGTGGAACTCGTGTTCCCCGTGTTGTTGGTGCTTGGCCTTGCGGGCAGGTTCAGCGCCTTCGTGTTATTCGTATTCAATTTCATCGCCGTGATCTCCTACCCGGATCTCAACGAGGTCGGTCTCAAAGACCATATATATTGGGGGATATTATTGCTTGTGCCTTTATTTCACGGCCCGGGCAAACTTTCCCTCGACCATTTCATACGCCGCAAACTGATGGGATAATTGGCGATCATCACGGTATTCCGATCGCAACAGCTTGAAGATGTCTCAAATCGCATTGAAAGTCCGTCCTGCGGAGGAGTTGTCCTCTTTTGGCGTTACGCTAAAACGTCATGGGTTTAGCGATCTTTCCCGCGCTCCCCTCAGCGAATTGCAGGTCAACGTCGGGCGGCTGTGCAACCAGGCCTGCAACCACTGCCACGTGGACGCCGGGCCGAAGCGCACCGAGGTCATGGACCGGGAAACCATGCAAAAAATCCTCGAGTGGTCGCGGCGCGCGGGGATTACCAAGGTCGACATCACGGGCGGCGCGCCCGAGACCAACCCGAATTTTCGCTGGTTCGTTGACGGTTTTATCGCGCTCGGCGCCGCCGTCACCTCGCGTTGCAACCTGACGGTGCTGTTTGAGCCGGGACAGGAAGACCTCGCCGCCTGGTACGCCGAACGCCGTGTCCGCCTGGTCTGTTCGCTGCCTTGTTACACCAAGAAAAATGTCGACACCCAGCGCGGGAAGGGGGTGTTCGACAAGAGCATCAAAGCGCTCAAGATATTAAACGCCCACGGCTACGGGCGGGAGGACGGTCTGCCGTTGGATCTGGTTTACAATCCCGGCGGCGCGTTCCTGCCCCCGGCGCAGGAAAAGCTTGAAGCGGATTACAAAGAACGCCTCCATAAGGATTTCGGGATCCGATTCTCACGTCTGTTGACGCTGGCCAATCTTCCCATCAACCGCTTCGCGCACTACCTGGAACGCACCAACCAGGGGGAACGTTATCAGCAATTGCTGGTGGACAATTTCAATCCCGCCACCGTATCCGGCCTTATGTGTCGCCATCTCATCAGCGTGGACTGGCTGGGGCACGTCTATGACTGCGACTTCAACCAGATGCTTGATCTCCCGCTTGAAGGCAAATCGCACCGTTATCTGTGGGAGATCGAGGCCGCGGCATTGGCCGAGCGGCCCATTGCCGTGGGGCATCACTGTTTCGGTTGTACCGCAGGCAGCGGCAGCAGTTGCGGCGGGGCACTGGTTTAGCCTGCTCACAAAAATTGCCTGAGCGGTT
>WGFP01000027.1 GCA_015492195.1 Acidiferrobacterales bacterium | reverse complement strand
AGATTCGGAATTATGCCGATTGCTACTCTATTTCACTGATCTCAGTGTACTGCGAGATTAACAAGTATGCCGAACATCACGGTTTTCCGGAAATCGAACTCGGTGATGCACTGTTCGGCGCTAACACTAACTTTAGCAAGCGGTTCCGCACAGTCAGCGAGACGATCTTTGATGGCGAAAAGCCAAATGTCCGGAAATATATTCATGTTAGCTCGGAGATATTCGGGACACCGTTCTTCGCTGCACTAAAATCCTACCTGGCTAAACATGGAAAATCGGCTGGTTTTATCCAATCCATCCTCGATACTCCGCTGCTTGACGCGAAGGGAATCCATGCGGAGTTATCTTGATGGCCCAGTCGAAGATCCTCCTCGACTCCAACACATATTTTCGCCTAGCAAAAAGCATCCATCCACTGCTGGATGTCGTTTTTGGTAAAGAGAGCTATTGTCTCTACGTGCTTAAAGAGCTCGACGATGAGTTTGACAGGAATAAGCGCTTGCAAACTCAATTCGCATGGGTGGAAGAAGAGGAATATGCCTCTAATCGAAGCAAGAGGTTGACGTTATCCAAAAAGGACAGAAAGCAGATAGCGTTGTCCACTGAATTCTTGCAACAGCACAAAATCGAGAATGAACTAGGCATTTCCAAGGTAGACATTTTGTGTTTGGCTTACGGCCACGTCCTCTGTATACCCGTTGTGACAGATGACGATGACATGTTGCAAGTGGCCAAGGATTTCAGCATCCAAACGATGAAGACGCTGGAATTATTGCACTTGATGCTGAATTGCAGACATATCGATATGCACAAAATCCAACAGATTGTTGCTTATTGGAAATACATCGGCGATAAGCCGGGTGGTTTCCGGAAAGATTACATCAGGCTATTCAGAGAAGACCCACCGTAATACCAATCGAAATCAGACAGCGAACATCGGCATTTTTTGTTCTCTTGCGCAGTTCCGCGACATCACCGCGGATCTGGGGAGGGGCCCTTCTCGAACAGGTTGAAGAGTGTAGCAAAATCGGCTACAGTCGTAGCCGAAATGAAAACAAAGCAGCCAACCGATCTCGGAACCTTATTTTTTAGGGCTTATCGTCGCCAGGTCCTGAGCCTCCTGCTGCTGCATCCCGACGAATCGTTTCATCTGCGCGAGCTCGCCCGTATCACGAACACCCAACCCGGCACCTTGCGGCGCGAACTGGTGCAATTGGCGGAGGCCGGCGTGCTCACCCGTGAGAAAGTGGGGAATCTGGTGCGCTACAAGGCCGATACCACGTGTCCAATCTATGATGAGCTGCGGGGAATTCTGAAGAAGACCGCAGGCGTCGTCGATGTGCTGCGGGAAGCGCTGGCGCCGCTGGGCGACAAGATTTCGGTGGCCTTCGTGTATGGTTCGGTTGCAACGGGCGCCGAGCGCCGGGCCAGCGACATCGATGTCATGGTCGTCGGGACGGCTTCTTTCGAAGAGGTCGTGCGTGCCTTGTACCCCTGCCAGGAACAGTTGCGCCGGGAGATCAACCCAAATGTCTACGACGTGGACGAGTTTAAGAAGAAGGCGAAGGAAAAAGGCTCCTTTCTGTCGCGCGTATTGAAGGACCCAAAGCTATTTATTTTAGGGAAGGAAAATGACCTTAGAAAACTTGGCAAGCATCGGAAAGCTAAAGCCGCATAAGCCCGCACGCGAAGAGATCACAAGACTCCTGGCCGCGGTGCGGCGCAACCTCAAGGACGCGCAAGTTAAAGACATCAGCCCCGAGACGCGATTCGATGTCGCATACAAGGCGGTGATGCAGTGCGCATTGTTGGCGTTGATGGCCAACGGCTTTCGGCCGTCGACCAACGAGCCGGGCCACCACGCGACGGTCATTCAAAGTCTTCCCAAAACCGTCGGGCTCTCAAATGAGCGTGTGATGATACTTGATCAGCTGCGCAAGAAGAGGAACCTGAGTGATTACAGCGGTGCAGGTATCGCCGAAGAAGAGGCCGCGGCCTGTGTCCGCGCAGCGGAAGACCTGGCTTCGACGGTGGAGAAATGGTTGCGTGCGAACCGCCCCGACTTGATTGCTTGAACGAAGAACCGGAATGATATGTAGTTTCTACCGCCCTGCCATTATGTGGCAAATGGCAGGCAATCAGCTCCGAGAGGGTTGCACTGCAACCTCTAGTTTCATTTTTGATAGCTCACCATAAAAACTATTTTCCCGTGTAGCTTATCCTGTAGATTGCACCGGCCTTGTCGTCGGAGACGAGCAGGGCGCCGTCGGGCATGACCTGTATATCCACCGGCCTTCCCCAGGCCTTTTTTCCTGCTTCCAGCCATCCCTCGGCGAAGGGTTCGTAGCCGACGGCGCGGTTGTTCTTGAGGGTTACCAGCGTGATGCGATAACCGATGGGGATGCTGCGGTTCCAGGAGCCGTGTTCGGCGATGAAGATCTGGCGGCGGTACTTGGCCGGAAACATCTCTCCGGTATAAAAACGCATGCCGAGCGAGGCGACGTGCGGCCCGAGTTTCATGGCGGGCGGCGTGAAGTCTTGACACTTACCGAATTCGCCGTAATCCGGGTCCGGAAGGTCGCCGCCGTGACAGTAGGGAAAACCGAAGTGCATCCCCTTGCGCGGCGCATGATTCAACTCATCCGGCGGTAAATCGTCGCCCAGCCAGTCGCGCCCGTTGTCGGTAAACCAGAGTTCTTTGGTGACCGGGTGCCAGTCGAAGCCGACCGTGTTGCGCACGCCCTTGGCAAACACCTCTTTGCCTGACCCGTCGGGATTGATGCGCGTGATGACGGCATAGCCGGAGGCTTCGCAGATGTTGCACGGCGCGCCGATGGGGACGTACAGCTTGCCGTCCGGCCCGAAGCGGATGAATTTCCAGCCGTGGTGTTGATCGGAAGGGTAACGGTCGTTGATCACCACGGGACGCGGCGGGTTTTTGAGGCGGGCCTCGATGCGATCGAAGCGCAGGACGCGGTTGACCTCGGCCACGTACAGCGCGCCGTCCCGAAACGCCACGCCGTTCGGCATATTCAGCCCGCGGGCGAGGGTGATGACCTCGTCGGCCTTGTTGTCTCGGTCCCGGTCGATGACGGCATAGACCTTGCCTTCCGTGCGCGTGCCCACGAACAGGATGCCCTTCGGGCTCAAGGCCATGGAGCGCGCATTCGGGACGGGGTAGGCGTAGACGCTGATCTCAAAACCGGGGGGCAGCTTGATCTTCTCTAACGGCAGGTCGGCGTCTCGACCTGCACCTGCCGTGCTGCCCAGCATAAAAAGCCACGGCAGCGTCAGCAATAAGCGCTTTTTTCCGGGAAGCAGCATGTTTCAACCAGTTATTTTAGATAATCATCCTTGTATCGTCCGCTAACCGCCGAGTAACTCAGCCAACGCCTTGGATACTGCCATACAGTCCTTATCCGCCAATCGGCCGCGCTTTGCGAGGACAAAGCGGTGATCCAGCGTGAAGAGCTTCATGCGCACGATCGATGCGGCGGGCAGACCGGCGGCCTCGAGGTCGGTGATAGGAACGTCCAGCGGCCAAGGCGGGTTTTTGGCGCTTGTGATCATCGCCATGACGCCGTGACCGGCCTTGCGACCAAACGCCGCATGATCGGAAAGGACAAGAGCCGGGCGGCGTTTTACCTGAGCCTTATCGGTGAAGGGAAACGGGACGGTGACGACATCGAAGCGGTCATAATTCACGATAGGCCTCGTCATCTTCCTTGGAGAGCCATTCTGTCAGCGTGCCTTCGAGCGCTTTGGCGTATTCCCTGTCAAGGGGCGTAGCACGCCGCACCATAACCTTGTCGTCCTCGATCTCAAACACCACCGCGTCGCCGGGTTTGAGTCCCAGTACTCGGCGCACCGCGAGCGGGATCGTCGCCTGGAATTTGCTGGTGAGCTTTGAAAGTTGTTGCATGGTAGCTGTTTCGGTAATGGGGTAATACCGTAATACTAATAACCAGACCCCGCGTTTTCAAGCCATAACCGGCACACCCCTGGAATTTAGCCTAAATAGTCGTTCTTCAGCGTCACATAATGCTTCGCCGAGTAGTCGAACCAGGATTTTTCTTCGTCGGTCAATTCCCGCACCCGTTTTGCCGGCCGGCCCATCCAGAGGTAACCGCCTTCGAGTTCCTTGCCTTCGGTGACCAGGCTGCCGGCGGCGAGGAACACGCCGGCGCGCAGGACCGCGCCGTCCAGAATGGTCGAGCCCATGCCGATCAGGCAGCCGTTTTCGATGGTGCAGCCGTGGATGGTGCACTGGTGGCCGATGGTGACGTCGTCGCCGATGTGCACGGCATGACCCTTGGGTACGTCCTTGTAGGGGTGGGTGACGTGCACCACGCTGCCGTCCTGGATGTTGGTGCGGCGGCCGATGCGAATGATATTGACGTCGCCGCGCACCGAGCACATGGGCCAGACCGAGCTGTCCTCGCCGATCACGACGTCGCCGATGACGACGGCGTACTCGTCAATGTACGCCGAGGCCGCGATGGTCGGCAGGGTGCCTTTGTAGGGACGGATTGCCATGGATTATCTCAGGGTGACGAATTCCTCGGCGCTGGTCGGGTGGATCGCCATGGTGTTGTCAAAGTCGGCCTTGGTCGCGCCCATTTTAACCGCGACCGCGAAGCCCTGGATGATTTCATCGGCGTGTTCCCCGATCACGTGACAGCCGATTATTTTTTGTTGATCGCCGACGGTGACAAGTTTCATTACGGTGGGCGGTTTGCGTTCGGTAACGGCGTAGAACATGCTGGTGAAGCGGCTCTGATAGCACTTGACCCACCCTTCCCCGTAAATTTTACGCGCCTGATCCTCCGACATGCCGATGGTGCCGATGGGGGGATGGCTGAAGATCACCGTCGGAATGTTGTCGTAGTCGATTCTAGCATCCGCCTGCCCGCCGAACAGGCGGTCGGCCAGCCGCCGCCCGGCGGCGATGGCCACGGGCGTCAACTGCATGCGCCCGGTGACGTCGCCCACCGCGTAGACGCCGGGAACATTGGTATTCTGAAAGTCATCCACTTTGATATATCCGTGCTTGTCGGTCTGAACCCCGGCCAGTTCCAGGCCCAGGTTCTGTGTGTTGGGGGCGCGCCCGATCGCCCAGATGACGGTGTCGATGCCGGTAATACTTTCACCGGTGGTGCTGTGCAGCGT
>WGFP01000026.1 GCA_015492195.1 Acidiferrobacterales bacterium | reverse complement strand
GTATACCTCCGGGTGCCCGAAAAACCAGAATATATGCTGGAACAACAGGGGATCCCCGCCGCCGGCGGCGTCAAAGAAGCTGGTGCCGAAATGACGATCGGTGAGCAGCATGGTCACGACACCGGCTAATACCGGAATAACCGCAATCAGCAGGAAGGCCGTCACCAACCAAGTCCACACAAACAGGGGCATCTTCATCAGGGTCATGCCCGGCGCGCGCATGTTGAGGATGGTGGCAATGATGTTGATTGACGCCAATATGGAAGAAATACCGAGCAGGTGCACGGAGAAAATGACGAAGTCCATGCCCATCGTGGCCTGGACGCTCAGTGGCGCGTACAGGGTCCAACCCACACCCGGCGCGCCGCCCGGAACGAACAGTGAGAGCACCAACAGGATTGCCGCCGGCGGCAACAGCCAAAAGCTCCAGTTGTTCATGCGCGGCAACGCCATGTCCGGCGCGCCGATCATCATTGGAATTTGCCAGTTGGCAAAGCCGGCGAAGGCCGGCATCACCAGACCAAACACCATGATCAAACCGTGCAGGGTGGTCATCTGATTGAAGAAATAGGGGCTCACGGTCTGTAGTCCCGGCTCCCATAGTTCGGCGCGGATGACAAGTGACATGGCACCGCCCACAAACGCCATTATGAAAGCGAAACACAAATACAAAGTGCCGATGTCTTTATGGTTTGTGGTGAACAACCAGCGGGCAAGACCGGTCGGATGCTCCCCATGGTGTGTGGTTGCTGTTGCCATATTTTCAGCCTCCTCCCATCTACTTGGATTCCGGTTGACGCCGGGCATTGCAAAAATGACGGTAGCCCGGTCCAACGATTCTTTTCAGGTCGCGGGCCAAGGCCCGTCTTTCTTCCTCGCAAAAACGCGCGCCGATCTCCACCTCACGGCCGTGCGAACGTATAAACAGGCGTGACGGATACCAGCTTCCCCCGCCCGAATCCACGAAAACGCGGGCCCAGTAGCGCTGAAACGTGTGACGTGTTTCGTTCTTTCCCCGATGCTTGACGATTTCAAGCCGACCGCCATCCACGGTGATCGTTTCGCGGTCCTCCGCGCGACGTCTGACTAGAAACACCGCAAAACCCACCGCCATCAGTTCCAAAAACAAAAACGGCAAGACCGGCCACGCCCCTGTTATGAGAAACGCAGCTCCGATGACAATGGTCGAACCAAGCAGCGATAAGAACAGAAAAACCATCCCCCTCTTTGACAGGGAGTGGTTGGGGCGAAGCACAATGCGCCCTCTATCCAATCCATCCGCGGAAAACGCGATCTGCTTAATCATTGATCCGGCCCCTCCTCCATCGGCATACACGACTTCAGATCGTGAAATTCAGGAGTATTAACAACCTTTTGTTATTAAATTTGAAACCGGGGGAACACAAACGTGTGGATGATATACAAAAATATTTGAATAGATGGTGATAAAAGCCTACGGTGATGTATAAAACATGTTGACAAAAATCAATTTATGGCGATTTTCATGCCCTCCTTTCATCTTGGTCGGTGCGACGCAGCAGGGTGGATTTCGGGCTTTGCCGGGGTTTACACAGAAGGTGCTTTCGTTGCCATCAGCGTCAGTCGTTTGCGGTCATTAATACGAATGTGTCGGGCCTTGAGCGTAATTAAACCTTCATCGACGAAACGAGAGAAGAGGCGGCTGACCGTCTCCTTGGCAAGACCAAGGTAATTTCCAAGGTCGCCACGCGACATGCTCAAACGAAATTCGTCCGTGGACAGCCCGCGCCGCTCGAAACGTTGCGAGAGAGATAAAAGATAGGCAGCCAGCTTCTGGGTGGCGGATTTTGCGCCGATTAATGGCATCAATACCATTTGATCATGCGCTATTTGGTCGCCCAAAATACGGAAGATCAGCCGCCTGGCAATGAATGACTCATCGCATAGTTCCTGCAAATGGCTGTAAAGGATCTCGCATATGTAGGTGTTCTCCAGCGCCACGGCGTCACAGGTGTGCTGTTTCGTATTAACGGCGTTGAGCCCCATGAGCTCGCCCGAAATATGAAAACCGGTAATCTGTACGGACCCGTCCCTGTTCAAGGCGTATGTCTTCACCGCACCGGAACAAATCACGCAGATGGAATGAAAAGGGTCGCCGGCACGATATGGAAATTCCCCGCGCCGGATTTTTCTGTGCCGCTTGATGATTTTGCGGTCGTTTTTGGACTGCCTGCCTTCCCCGCTGGAGAATTCACACAGCGATAACGCGCGGCAATACTTACAGGCGAGAAATCGAGGATTATTATGTTCAGCGCCTTCAGATAAAGTGAAATGGTCTTCTGTCAGCATATCCGTTTAACCTGGGTCTATGCCTTAAAAATTCCGCATCGCATACCCGCCCTGCTTGAAACGCAGACGAGGGGAATTAAGCGCGCGCCCGTCAAATTATACCGCCTAAGCATCCACAAAAATAAGGTGGTGACCCGGCTTGTAACCGGCGATACCTGTTTGTGCTAATTTGCGCTGAAAATTGCGGCGAAAAATCCCAGCATTATGATCGGGAATCGCCCTCCGACCTTAACGTTGCGTTGCCCCCTGCTCTTAAGGATTACCCCTTGATTTATGACTATTTTTGACCGCTTATCCCGTCCCATCAGCAGGTTGTCTGCTGTAGTTACCATATTGTCAACCGTCATGCCATATTTTCGTTATCGAACAAGGAGATTTCACAAATTTTGGCCGGAAAAAGCCCTATATAGAGGTAAGCCAAGGAGGCTCCGTTGAGCATTTTCCAAAAAGATTGCCCTCTCTGCGCATCGAGCAACTCGGCGAACGCCGTTCGCTGCCATTGCGGGTACATTTTTGAGCCCGAAAGGCTGGAAGGGCCGAACCGGGAAGCGGAGCTTGCCGCGCAAGATGAAAGACTTTACAGAGAATATTTGGCGGCGCGGGCGAAACAGGCAATGAGGGAAGCGCAGGAAGCCAGGGCGGCGCATGCCGCCGATCCGGGAGACACCGTTAAAGCGGCACAGTCCCTGCTTGCGGAACAAGCCGCGCACGCGGCGCGCGCTGAGCTGAAGATGCAGGCGACCAAAACCGCCATGGCCAAACTGAAATCGACCGTCGTAAGTACCGCCGTAAACGAACCTACAGCACTTCCGAGCAGACGATCCGCAACCCGCGTCAAGGTTACGCATGCGGCGGTACATGCCGACGCAAGTAACGGCGGAACAACAAAAGTTCCTCGCGTTAAGCGTCATGTTTCCGTATCCACGCCGACATCCCAAACCGATAAACCCGGAGAGGCGTTTAAGGCGAGACAGGCCGTGAAAGCGCAAAAGGCCTTAACAAAAGCCAAACGCGTTTCCAAGTCTGCCGCTTATCCTGTTCAATCCAAACGAAACGGCAAGGCATTGAAAGCGGTACAGACGACAAAGGCGGTACAAGTCGCCAAGATTATAAAGACTCAAGAAATAAAGGATTGTCCCAACTGCACGGCAACGGTCTCTCTTAAAACCAGGCAATGTCGCTGTGGATATGTATTCCCGCTCAGCGGACCGGAGCTTCCGCCATTGGCCCTAAATGCAAAAGAACTTGCCATGCTGATGCAAGGTTCTGAGTTTGGAAAAATAACCAAGTTTAAATAAACGTACAAACAATTCATGTCAGATTAACATAGACGGGTTTATGCCGTGACTTCATACAACATATATCAGAAAACCTGTCCTGAATGCGCCGCCGCCGTCCCGGCGGACGCCAAACAATGCGAGTGTGGTTATTGCTTTGAACCTGCTCATGCAAACGCAGGCTGGTCAAGCGAGGAACAGGCCGCCCAGGACGAAAGACTCTTTGAAGATTATCTCGCGGCGCGTGTTGAACAAGCCATTGAAATGATGCAAGCGGCGCAATCCGAGCTGGCGAAGTCCCCGGGAAATTTTGATAAGGCTTTGGAAGTCATGCGCAGGTTACAGGAAGTTCGCGCTGCCCGGGCCGCACTCGAGGCTCAAGCGGGAAAAACTCTTGAAGCTCGGAAAGCCGTGGAATCAGTCAGAAGCACGCTGGAAACAGCGTCACGTGCAGAAGCCCATGAAGCAAGCGTGGCGCAATCTCCCGAGCCCGGCGAGGCATTCAAAACGCTACAGGCCGCCAAGGCGGCAAAGGTCATGGAGACAAAACAGGCCGTGGAAACCGAGGAGTGCCCTGTCTGCCACACCGCGTTTCCCGTCGGCGTCACGCGCTGTGCTTGCGGTTATATTTTTGATGATCACGCCGCCAAAGATGATGCCGCTACTTCATCTAAGAGCCGAGAAAGAAAAGACAAGTCGCAACCGCCTATTTTATAGCGGTCCCTACTCTCTAAGGACGCATTTGGTGTAAAGGTCCTTGAGCACGCCGTTTGGATCATACTGCTTCTTCAATCCGTCGTAAGCGGGCTTGTTGTAGATCCGCCAAAACTGATCGGCTGTAAAATAGGAATCCGAATACAACGATTTCATTCCCCCAAGTTCGATCACTTTTTGTTCAAGCCGTTTATTGTGGTATCCCGCCGGCAGTTTCTTGCGCCCCTTGATGACATCCCAGAAACCAAAATTGATATAAAGTTTTCCGGGATCCATGCGATAAAGGTCAAACTGGACATCCTTGTTATAAGGACGCGTGGGGCATACCCAGACCGGCATGAAACGGATAACATCGTGGTAAAAATCCAGGAACTCCGGACAGTTTTCCAATGGAATCTCCACGTCCTGGATCACGGACTCTGCGTGTATGCCCAACAGGCGATTAAGGTAATGCGTCAGCTTCCATTTGTTGTTCCAGCGCATGATCTTCGTATAGGTGACGGAATTCAGGCGTGATCTCCCCGCCAGCATGCGGACAAACGCGTTCTGGGCCATAAAGTGCTTTGAACACCAGAACCAGTCCGTGTCCCAGCGCCAGATATAATCCTCGGTGGTCAGGTAGTCCTCTTCCCGGCGACGGATGGATTGATAATAGATATTTTCGTACGTGTAGTCGCTGGTATAAGGAGCGTCATCCGTGAACGTGCCGACGGTAAGATACAACTCGTCCCTTCCGAAAATGACGCCGTCGATAAAGTCGATATCCTTGTCGCACAACCGCTTGAGATCATCGAAGTAACCCTTGGGATCGGTGTAGCGGAGGTGAGCCAGTCTGACGAATTTTTTTACCGGCACGACCTTAACCTTCAATTTCAGGGCATAACCGAGGGTACCGTAGGAGTTGGGAAAACCGTAAAATAAATTTTTATGCTCGTTATCGGGCGTGCAGACCACTACGCGGCCGTCGCCGAGCAGGATTTCCAACTCCTGAACCGTTTCATGCACGAGTCCGTATTTAAAGGAGGAAGACTCGATACCGCATCCGGTCACGGCCCCGCCGATGGTGATGGATTTCAACTGCGGCACTACCGTCGGCATCACCCCGTGTTTCAGACATTCGGCGACCAGCTTGACATAAGGCGTCATGCCCTCCACTTCGACAAAGTGATTGTCCTTGTCTACGCGCAGGACATTGTTGAAATCCTTGACATCGAGCTTCCGGGACTGAGTCTCCCTGCGGTCACGGAACAGATTGGAGGTGCTCTTTCCCAGACGGACAGTGCCGCCTGGGTTGGCGCGTAGAAAATCAATCAGCCGTTGTTTCTTCTCTTCGTAAGCGAGGCTTGCCATTACGATTCCGGGTCCGTTCAAAAACCGCTCAAGTGTACCTGAAATCGCGTGCCGGCATGAATGACTATTTCATCAACTCCAACATCAGATTATTCAGGCGGGAAACAAAATCCGCCGGGTCGTCCAGCTCCCCGCCTTCGCTGAGCAGGGCCTGATCTAACAAAATGCGCGCCCAGTCGGCGAAACGCTCGTCGTCCGCCTCGTCTTTCAACCGCGCAACAATCGGATGCTGGGGGTTCACTTCCAGGATGGGTTTGGCCGTCGGGACCTTCTGGCCCGCGGCTTTCAGCAGGCGTTCCAGGTTGGCGCCCATGTCCTGTTCGTCCGCCACCAAACAGGCCGGCGAGCCGGTCAGGCGGTGCGTGATACGCACGTCCTTGACCTGCTCGCCCAGGGTTTTCTTGATTTTATCGACTAATTCCTTGAATTCCGCGGTAACCTTCTCCCGACGCTTTTTTTCCTCCTTGTCTTCCAGCTTGCCCAGGTCAAGCGCGCCCTTGGTCACCGATTGCAGAGGCTTCCCCTCAAACTCAGTCAGATGCGTGACCACCCACTCGTCGATGTGGTCATGCATCAGCAGCACCTCAACGCCTTTTTTACGGAAGATTTCCAAATGCGGGCTGTTCTTGGCGGCGGCAAAGCTGTCGGCGGTGACGTAATAGATCTTGTCCTGCCCCTGCTTCATGCGGGAGACGTAATCCGCAAACGACACGTCCTGGGTCTCATTGTCGGTGTAGGTCGAGGAAAACCGCATCAGTCTCGCAACGCGTTCGCGGTTTGCGTGATCCTCCACGACGCCTTCCTTCAGGGCGCGTCCGAACTCGGACCAGAATTTGGCGTATTTTTCCTTGTCCTTCTCGGCCAGGTCGTCCAACAGGTCCAATATCCGCTTGACGCTTGCAGCGCGGATCGCGTCGATCTCCCTGCTGCGTTGCAGGATCTCGCGCGAGATATTGAGCGGGAGATCATTGGAATCAACCACCCCGCGCACGAAACGCAGATAAGCCGGCATCAACTGTTCGGCGTCGTCCATAATGAACACGCGCCGCACATACAGCTTGATGCCGTGGCGACTTTGCCGATCCCAGAGATCGAACGGCGCACGGCTTGGGATGTAAAGAAGGGAAATATACTCGTGCTTGCCCTCGACCCGGTTGTGGGCGTGCGCCAGCGGCGCCTCGAAGTCATGCGCCACGTGTTTGTAAAACTCGTCGTACTCCTCTTGCTTGATTTCGTTCTTTGGGCGCGCCCACAACGCGGAGGCGCGGTTGACGGTCTCGTCTTCGTCCTTGTCTTCGGCCTTCATTACTATAGGAAGCGTGATGTGGTCGGAATACTTGCGCACGATATGGCGCAGGCGATGACCGTCGAGAAATTCATCCTCCCCTTCGCGCAGATGCAGCACCACCTCGGTGCCGCGTGTCGGTTTCTCTACGGTCTCCAGGGTGTATTCGCCCTGCCCGTCCGATTCCCAGCGCACGCCGTGCTCCGGACCCAGGCCCGCGCGGCGGGTGGTGAGCGACACCTTGTCCGCAACGATAAACGAGGAATAAAAGCCGACGCCGAACTGGCCGATAAGCTTCGCGTCCTTGGCTTGATCACCGGTGAGTGAGGCCAGAAACTGGGTGGTGCCGGACTTGGCGATGGTGCCGATGTTGTCCACCACTTCGGTCCGGCTCATGCCGATGCCGTTGTCCGAGATGGTGATGGTGCGCGCCTTTTTATCGTAGGCAACGCGGATCTTCAGCTCGCTGTCGCCTTCATACAGGCTGTCATCGGTCAGCGCCTCAAAGCGCAGCCTGTCGGCGGCATCGGAGGCGTTGGAGATTAATTCACGCAGGAAGATTTCCTTGTTGCTGTACAGGGAGTGAATCATCAGGTTCAGCAACTGCTTTACTTCGGTTTGAAAACCCAGGGTTTCTTTATGTGCTTCGACATTCATAATGACAGGGGGCCTCCTTGGTGTAACTCATTTTTTCTCACGCAGGGAATGTAAGGTTCGGTCACGCCCTTTTCAAGGGTTTGACGTATCCCGATGCATGAGAGATAAACAAAAATGACGGACGCACAATTCAAATTTTTGTGTGCGCAGAAAACCGGCGGACTCAGGCCGTCAATCGCAGATATTTCTCAGTGCATTCCATGCCTCTTTGCTCAAGGCCGGACCGTGGCGCCGCACCAAAGGTTTGAGGGCATCGATCCGTTGTTCATGGAGGGGATGGGTGGACAAAAAAGCCAGCGCCGCGGGCGGCGCGCCTTTCCCTTTTTTCTGAAGCTGCTTGAAAAAGGCAATGAGGCCGTCCGACCGGATGCCTGCCCTGTTTAGCATTTCCACGCCTATTCGGTCCGCCTCGGCTTCCTTCTCGCGGTTATAGGAAAAAATAATCAGGTTCTCACCGATTTCCGCAAGCCCGGACGTCAGGGCCGAGGCATCCCCGATGACCAGACCGACAACCAGCCTCATCCCGAGGGCATGAATCAGACCTTCCGTCGGGTGACGCTTCACGGTGTGTGCCATTTCATGGGCCAGCACCCCCGCCACCTCTTCCGGCGACTGCGCCGACTGGATGAGACCGTTAAAGAAAACAATGTATCCGCCCGGCGCGGCAAAGGCGTTAATATCGCTGTTGGCGCTAACCCGCACCTTGAATTGATAGGGCGTCCTGGTCGCACCAGCAAGTCGCTCAACCAGGGCGTCGAGCGCCGCCTGCCCCGTTGTACCCGTGCAAAAGGTGGATTGCTCCGCCATGGATTCAGCGATGGTACCGCCCATGGCCTCTTCCCACTCCATGGGGATCGCGCGCGCCAGGGGTCCCGCAAGATAAGGCACGCTCAGAATCAATGCACCCACCAGGACAACCACCGCAAGCCCCCACAACGCCATC
>WGFP01000025.1 GCA_015492195.1 Acidiferrobacterales bacterium | reverse complement strand
AGATGTGTATAAGAGACAGCCACCTTCAGTGCCTGATCGCGCTGTGAGTTTTTGGTCTGCAAACCGAGGATAAACGGGCCCTTCCGGCGCATCGGCAGGAAATAACTGTAGACGCTGTAGGACAAGCCGCGCTTTTCCCGCACTTCCTCGGAAAGCCGCGATACCAGACCGCCGCCCCCGAGAATATAATTGCCGACATAAAGCGGGAAGTAATCCGGATCGGTGCGCGTGACCCCCGGCTGGCCGACGCGTATATGCGACTGACTCGCGGAAAAGGCGATTCGCCGGTGCCGGGGCGCTTTCGGCATGGGCACCTCCGGGATGGCCGGCGCCGCCTTGCCGGCCGGCAAATGCCCCGCAATGCGTTCGGAGATTTTCTTCGCCTCACGACGACTGAGATCACCCACGATCGCAAGCCAGGCGTTCGCCCCGACATAATAGCGTCGGTGGTGGGCGACAAGATCGTCGCGCGTGATGGCCCCAAGCCCCTTTTCATCACCGCTTGGATCGCCGCTGTAAGGATGATCGCCGTAAAGCTCTTTGTAAAATGCCTTGCCGACGATGGCGCCCGGTGATTGCGTGTCTTTTTTAAGTGCGACCAGCAGCCGGGCGCGCTCCCGATCAAGGCTCTTTGCCGGGAAGGTGGGACGAGCCAGAATCCGGGCGAACAACTCCAGTGCCGGATTGAGTAACGCCGTGTCGGAGAGGCTGCGCAGGTTCACCGTTGCCATGTCGCGTTCGGCGCCGGTACTGAATTCGGCGCCGAGGCTCTCGAACCGAACGGCGATCTCATCTGCGTCGAGTTCGTCGGCGCCCTCCGACAACATCGAATTGGTCAACACCGCGAGCCCCCGCTTACCGGCCGGGTCGCGACTGCTGGCGGCATCAAACACCACGCGGATCTGCACCATGGGCAGCTCGCGGCTTTCGACAAAATACACGCGTGCACCATTTTCCAGCGTCCAATGTTGAATGTCCGGCACCGCTTGGGCGCCGACTGACAGAAACAAAAGGCCGATGAAAACAAAAGTCCTAGCGACCATGTGCTGCTCCTTTACGCGCGGGTTTGCGCTTTTTGTTCTTTTCCATGGACTGGGGATCAAGTACCGCCGTCGTCCGGTTTGTCTTGATCAAGTATTTCTTCGCCACCTCAAGCACCTGCTCCGCCGTAACTGCATTGACGCGATCCACATATTTGTCGTTCAACCGCCAGTCCAACCCCGTTGCCGCGAGCCTGCCCACCTGCATTGCCTGATAGAACACCGAGTCGCGACTGTAGACGTTGGCCGCCACAACCTGGGCCTTGACCCGCTTCAGTTCATCCTCGGATACGGGCTCGGTTTTGATACGCTCAATCTGGGCATTGATGGCCCGTTCGAGCTCCTCCAAGGTGCGGCCGCCGGCCGGCGTGCCGTCGATCAGGAACATTCCCGGCGAGCGCGAGACCGGATCGTAGCCGACGTCGACATTGGCCGCGATTTTCTTGTCACGCACCAGCTCGCGGGAAAAACGGGCGCTGTCCCCCCCGTCCAGGATGCCGGCCAACACGCTCAAGGCGTAAGGCTCCCAGGAATCTTCCGGGGTAAGGACCGGCACGTGATAACCGATGATCAGATACGGCACCTTGGCGGGCAAGGCCAGGCGCACCCTGCGCTCGCTTTTCTGGGCGGGTTCGGCCGGGATGACCGGGCGGTCGACGGAACGCGACGGAACGGGCCCGAAATATTTTTTTGCCAGCGCGAAGACCTCCTTGGGCTTCACGTCGCCCACCACCACCAGGATCGCGTTATTCGGCGCATACATACGGCGATACCAGCGACGCAAATCCTCAACCGTCATGTTTTCGAGGTCCCGCATCCACCCGATAATGGGGTGCTTGTAGGGGTGAACCTGATAGGCGGTGGCCATGAATTTTTCGTAAGCCAGGGCTTCGGGCCGGTCCTCGGTGCGCAGCCTGCGTTCTTCCATCACAACCCTGATTTCCTTGTCGAACTCCTTTTCGTTCAACAGCAGATTTCGCATGCGATCGGCCTCCAGTTCAAAGCTGATAGCCAGCCGGGATTTCTCAAGTCGCTGGAAATAGGCAGTATAGTCGTAACTGGTAAAGGCGTTCTCCCGTCCGCCGTTTTCGGCGATGATGCGGGAAAATTCGTTGGGCTTGAGCCGTTTGGTTCCCTGGAACATCATGTGTTCGAGCACGTGCGACATGCCGGTAAGACCTTCCGGTTCATCCTGGCTGCCCACCTTGTACCAAACCTGGGACACCACCACCGGTGAACGGTGATCTTCTTTAACGATTACACGCAGGCCGTTGTCGAGCGTGATTTCTTGTGCCGTGCCGCATCCCGTCAGGACCAAACCAAGGCCTGTCAGAACCAAACCAAGGAGAAAAAATCTTGCAGACAAATGAAACATTCCGATCCCTTTTTATATAATGGCGCATGTGGTAAACCCTAGGATAACCGATAACTCCAAGCAGGTAATCATTCCGATGTCCAACCACGCCTCTCCCGGCGATACCGGCGCACCGACGGGGGTGCTCAGCCGCCTGCGAGGAAAACTTGCCACGGCCAAGCAGTCGCTGTCCCGGGGCGTGGGCGACCTGCTCCTTGGCAAACGCGCGCTGGACGCGAATCTCCTCGAGGAGCTCGAAACGCTGCTCCTTGGCGCCGACGTCGGCGTAGAAACCACGCAATTGCTGATTACGGATATCGCCGATCGTCTCGCGCGCAAGGAGCTTAACGATACCCGCGCTGTATATCACGTGCTAAGACAAGGCATTCTGGCGATCGTTCAGCCGTGCAGCCGGCCGCTTGCGATCGATCCCACAATCAAGCCCTTTGTCATCATGATGGTGGGCGTCAACGGCGTCGGCAAAACCACGACCATCGGCAAGCTCGCCCATCAGCTCAACACGGCGGGGCACAATGTCATGCTTGCCGCCGCCGACACGTTCCGGGCCGCCGCCATTGAACAGCTCACGGCCTGGGGCAAGCGCATCGACGCCCCGGTCATCGCCCAGCATACCGGGGCCGATGCCGCGGCGGTGGCCCACGACGCCTTTAATGCCGCTGTCGCGCGTCACTGCGACGTTCTGATCGTCGACACGGCCGGCCGTCAGCACACCCACGGCGGTCTCATGGACGAACTGAAAAAAATCAAACGCGTACTCGGCAAAGTCGACCCGAGCGCGCCCCACGAAGTGCTGATGGTCCTGGACGCCGGCACCGGC
>WGFP01000024.1 GCA_015492195.1 Acidiferrobacterales bacterium | reverse complement strand
ATGCGCGGGATGCGCTGAAGGATTGGCTTTCCATACGCACGCAATTCGCCCGCGATGACGAACCGGCCGTTTTCGTCGGCCGCAACGGTCGGCGTTTAAGCGGTCGCGCGGTGCAGTTGCGCCTGCGGCACTGGGCGCGTCGGCAGGGCATGGCGCAACCGGTACACCCGCACATGCTGCGCCACTCCTTTGCCAGCCATGTACTTGAATCCAGCAGTGACCTGCGCGCGGTGCAGGAACTTCTGGGCCATGCCGATATCTCCACCACGCAGATCTACACCCACCTCGATTTCCAGCATCTTGCCAAGATTTATGACCGGGCCCATCCGCGCGCACGTAAAAAACTGAAGGCTCAAAAAGATAGCTGAGTGGATGCCGTTTAACCGCGGGCGGTGACAAGATGATTATTGTATGAACTTAAATTCGGCAATTATCGGCAGATTTTCACAGACTGTGAGAACTTATATCATCCACAGATTGTGCAGATTTGTACAGATTAGACCAAGAGAGCTTTACATTCTTTAAATTAATCAATCTGCGTTAATCGGCGTAATCTGCGGATCAAATGATTTTTCTAGGATGAACAAAGCAAACTATTACAGCATGCGCCGGCTGTCGCCGTATCAGGGAACAATTCAGGTTGTGGAGATCCCCGGTTTCCGCGCCATGAGTCCAGACGGCGTGACCTGGCAGGTGCAAATCATAAGCCAACGCTCACGGTTTTCGAGCTACGGGGTTTGGCGCGCGGACGGCACCGGCAATCTGATCGAAACCCACCGCACGCGGGACATTATCGGCGTGTTGCGGGATCATCCGCCGCTGCCGTTTCCCCTGGCGGATAAACTTGAGCTGTGGCTGCTTGATGGAGAGGCGGATCACCTGCCGCTGGCGATTCTTGTCAGCACCCTGCCGCATCTCTCCCCACCCAAGAATGCGCAAGCGGTCTGGCAGCCGACCTTGGCGGGAGACGACAACTTTGTCTCGCCCAGCCTTCAGGCGCTGAACGAAGACGGCGATCCGCACACCGAACCCGTTTCTCACTGCGAGGTGCTGGGACGTTTTATCCGCGAGATCGCCGGGCCCCAAGCCAAGGCACAGTGGTTTCGTCGCGATGCCGACGGCAACGGCACCGGCTTCAGCGGTTGTCACATTGATGGCGCTCTGGAACACCGTGAGCTGAGTCAGGCCGATTTCCCGGAGCTTCTGTTGCGTGAGAAGTGGGACAGAAAACAAGACGCCGATTTGGTACGAGACTACCACGACTGGCAAGCGGCCAACCTGTTGACCCACAGTGATTTGAGCCATGCCACGCGTGACCGCCTGGAGCACGCCGCCTGCAAACAGGCACAGAAACTCTACAAGGTTCGCCACCTGCTGCCGAAGGCGATCAATCCCGATCTCATTAAAGTGGCCATGGTGGAGGCGGTGATACGCCGTTCGGCACATGCTTGATTTTGCCTTGATTCATGGCCTCTGGGATCTTCGCCCCACCGCTTACGTAATTTCGAAAATAGGCATAAAATAAATATTATTTCCTCTTTACCGGAGGCGGATCATGGCAACCAAGTCAGCCAGGGACAAGATCGTCGATACCGCGCTTGCGCTTGCCGAGCAACGCTCATGGGAGGCGGTACGGCTGCACGACGTGGCATCGGAACTCGGGATGACCTTAAATGAGGTACGCGCGCATTTCCGTGAAAAAGAAGATCTTGTCGACGCCTGGTTCGATCGCGCCGACCGCGCCATGCTTGAGGACACCGCCAAGCCCGATTTTCTCGATCTTGCCCCCCGCGAGCGGTTGCAGCGCGTGATCATGACATGGCTGTCGGCCTTGGCCCCTCATCGTCGGCCGACGCGGCAGATGATTTACAACAAGTTTGAGCCGGGGCATGTTCACTATCAGTTTTCAGGTTTGTTACGCGTCAGTCGCACGGTGCAATGGATGCGCGAGGCGGCGCATCGGGACGCCACGTTGCCCCGGCGTGCGTTCGAGGAAACCGCGCTGACCTGCATCTATCTGATGACGTTTTTCTACTGGATGCGCGATGACTCCGAGGGCGCCAATCGCACCGCCGCGTTTCTCGATCAGTTGTTGGGCCGCGCCGAAAGGTTTGCGCATGTCATACCCGGCTGTCGCGAAACGCCGGGAAGAACGGCGCAGCCCGCCCGCCCTTCAGCCGGCAGCAAGGCCGCTCCGCCGGCATGAATGTCTCGACGTTTGTTATCGGGATGGCCGCAAGCTATAAAACCGCATGACCGAATCGCGCAAGCCCATCCCCATCATTCCCGTGCAGGTCCCCGAGGAAGAGCGGGCCGAGATCAGCAGTTGTGCCGATGCCGAGCCTTATGCCCTGCGCGTGATCGGCGACAGCATGACCCCGGAGTTTCAGGAGGGACACGTTATTATTGTCGATCCCGCCCAGCCGCCGCAGCATGGCGCTTATGTCGTGATCGATTACAACGGTGAGACCACGTTCCGTCAGTTTATCGTCGAGAACGGACGGAAATTTCTCAAGGCGATGAATGACGCCTACCCAAGCGTGGAATTAATCGGAAACTATACTGTGCGCGGCGTGGTGGTGCAGCGCGCCGGCCGGCGCCGCCGGGACAGGAAACATTATTACTAGTGAGGGGTGGGGGGTTAGGAGTAAGGAGTATTAAATCCTACGCACCTCATTCTTCACCCCTTACTCCTCACTCGTACAGGTGCGTCCGTGACCAGGGAAGATCATTATTACTGCCGCGTGTAAAGACCACCTGAAATAGTTGCAAGGCGCTCATGGTGAAGGCCGCGATGGAGCCGGAGAGGTAAAGCCGCCACGCACGGACAAAGTTTTTGTCGAACATTTCTTCAACTTCATCGGCATGCTGATTGAAGCGTGCCAGCCAATGCTCCAGGGTCTTGGCATAGTGCAGACGCAGATTCTCCACGTCAAGTACGGAGAATTCGCGCGGCTCGAAGATGGCCATCATTTGCCGCAGAGTGGGCGGATAGCCGCCGGGGAAGATGCGTTTCTCGATCCATGCATTCATCCGCGCCGGTTTGTTACGGCCGATGGAGTGAATCAGGCCGCGCCCGGTTTCCGTAAGGCTGCGGTGAATCACCTCGCCGAGCTCCTGATAATTGTCCGGCCCCACGTGTTCCAACATGCCAACGGAAACAAAGACGTCATACTTGCCCGAAATATTGCGGTAGTCGTCCTCGATGTATTCAACCTGTTTAGTCAGCCCTTCGGCCTTGGCGCACTCGCGGGCGTAGCTAATCTGTTCGCGGGAGATGTTGTAGGAACGGACCTTGGCGCCGTAGTGCTTGGCCATGTGGCGCGCCAGCCCGCCCCACCCGCAGCCGGCCTCAACCACACGATCACCGGGCCGCAACCGGAGTTTGCGGCACACGTGATCCATTTTGGCGATCTGCGCTTCTTCCAGCGTCATGCTCGGCGAGGGAAAGTAGGCGCAGGTGTATTGCATCTCCTTATCCAGCCACAGCCGGTAGAACGCGTTGCCGATGTCGTAATGGTGGTGGATGTTATCGCGCGATCCGGAGAGAGTATTGGTGCGCGGACGGTTGAGCAGCTTTGTTTGAATTTTGTTGAGGAATTTAAGCTTGGATGGGGTCGATGTCCCACGGTAGGCGGCCTCAAGAGATTGAATCAGATCGCCGTCGACGTCAACGCGCCCGGCGCTGTAAAGATCCCCGAAATGGAGGTTCGGATTCCAGAGGAGTTTAAACAGCGAACTGCGATCACGAAACTGAATCCGTGAAATCGGTGTGCTCGACGAGGTGTTGATCTCATCGCCGTTCCAGAGTTTCAGGGAGAACGGCGGATTACCGAGCGTTTCAAGAATCTTGCGCGCCAGCCAACGGTCCAAGGCATACACTCCGCTTTCTGTTGAGGTGCTTAAATGGGTGTCAATTTCGCCGTGACCATTGGCGATCGCCGGGATGCGGGATGATCCGATTGTGTTTTTTTTCATGCTCCACCCTCCGATTTTCCCCTCGTTCCAGTCCTGAGCGAGTAAGATAAATCCTAACACGGCAGGGGGGGAGGATGACAAATCCGCCCGCCAAAAACGCAGACCCCGCCCCCCGGTTTGGGTGTAGGTATTGGAGGAGGATACGGCGTTTCATGCGGTCTTGGCAGCCCTGCGTCGGGCGGGTGGCGGTGTGGCCTGCGCATACTATTATTTAACATATCCGGGAATCACGCGGCAGGTGCCTATGAAATTGGATCTGAATCTCAAGAGTCTGAATCTCAAGTTAAATAAGAAATCCCTGGTCCAGATTGTGTTGCTGGTCTTTCTTGTGGTGCTTGGGGCGGGGGCCTACTTGTATCAACAGGAAGGCGGTTTGGATTTTATTACCGGTTATTTTGCCAATGAACCGCCCGTGACCCAGGCGCCGGTAGCCAGAAAGCGCCCCGTCGAACAACCTGCCGCCGCACCGGCGCCGGTGGCCGAGGCCGAGAAAGCGCCCAAGCCCGCCGCGCCCCCCGCCCTCGATCAGCCGGCCAAGGGGCGGATTCACGGCAAGCCGTTTGTGGTCGAGGGCGGGACCATCGAGGACGGCGTGTTGACCCTGCGACAGGGCAAGGAGGGCGCCGCGAATCTCGAAGTGAGCATTAATCTTTTGACCAAGAAATGGGAAGTGCCCGCCGGGAAGCGCTTTAAATTTGAAAAGCAATCCGGCCCCGATGTGCCGCGTATCCGGATCAGCTGGAAAGAGGACGGCCAAAACGCGTCTCGTGAGCGGCAATTCACGGAACAGTACACACTCCTGCTGGAGCTCGGCCAGGAACAAAACCGGAAACTTCCCGGAAAGATCAATCTGGTATTGCCGGATGAGGCGAAGAGCACGGTAACGGGCGCCTTCGAGGTCGATATCCGCGGTTTTCGCATTATCGACGGTAAACCGGATCTTGCCGGCGATTCCCCGGACACCCTCCAGTTCCTCGCCTTGAGGGAAATCCTGAAGGACGATCCCGATAAACCGATCAAAGACGTGGTGATCCGGGGGACACGCATGACGGGCGGCACGACTTCCGGAGAGCCGCCGACGGGATACCTTGAAATCGAGTACCGCATCGGGGAAGGCGCGCCGATCATCCAGCGATTCCAGTTTGCCAAGGAAAAAGAGGAATGGCGCATCCTGCGTACGCTCAACGCCAACCAGATCGCCGAGGCGCATCCGTACCGGGCGCCGACCGCCGAGGACTCACCGGATAAGCTGTTCAATTATCTGGCGGCCAAGCAGCTCGAGACCGACACGCTGAAATCACCCAAGAAAGGTATCTTTGACGTCCAGTTTGTCGCGCGCCACAGCAACAAGCACAAAATCGGCGTCAGCACACTCAGTTACAGACATGAAAGAAACGGGCGGCGCGTCGAAACCACCTATCTTTTCCGGTTGCAAAAAAACGGCTGGGTGTTGGATCGTAAATTGGGCAAGCAGGAAAAGGTCAACTTCGCCACCGGCAAGATCGAGAGCGCAAGGGGTGAAAATAAAAACCCCGCCGGGCGGCGGGGTTGAAAATTCAGAGAAAGCTTATTGAAAGGATAAAACTCGGTCGACACCGCGGTGTTAAAGAGGTTTCACCGTTGTTGCCTGCATGCCTTTCGGCCCTTGTTCGCTTTCGAACTCTACGGCTTGGCCCTCGGCCAGCTTCTTGAAGCCGCCACCCTGAATAACGGAATAGTGCACGAAGACATCCGCGCTACCATCCTCCGGAGAGATAAAACCAAATCCTTTGGATTCGTTAAACCACTTTACAGTACCAGTACGCATTACAGAACCTCATTAAAATATTGATAGAAAGATTAAGCGTGCTGAAATGGTGGGGATTTCGCGAGGACGCACAGCAGGTGCCTGCAAAAAACCAACATCACAACAAACCACAGCCGAAGCTGCCGAATCAGTATAGCCGATTTCAAGACGGTGTACACCCGGATCGGCGTCATTTACACTGCCGTAATTCAGCGGTGTTTCGGATTTTCTTTTGAGTATGCGCATGCTTGCTCCCGTTCTGATCGGCATTGCCGTGGTTTATGTCGGCCTTGCGACGCTGCTCTATCTTTTTCAATCCCGCCTGATTTATTTTCCCATGCGCGAAATCGCAGCCACGCCAAAGGCGGTGGGTCTTGCGTATGAGGACGTGCGCTTTACGGCGGAAGACGGCACCGTTCTTAACGGTTGGTTTATTCCGGCCGGTGCGTCGCGCGGCACCTTGCTTTTTTTTCACGGCAATGCCGGGAATATTTCCCATCGGCTCGATTCTTTGATGATTTTTCATCGTCTGGGGTTAAGCACGTTTATTTTTGATTACCGCGGCTACGGTCGCAGCGAAGGTCGGCCGACGGAGGAGGGAATCTATCAGGATGCCATGGCGGCGTGGCGTTATCTGACGGAAAAGCGCGGCGTTTCACCGGAAAAGATCGTCTTGTTCGGCCGTTCGCTCGGCGGGTCGGTGGCGGCGTGGCTGGCGGCGCGTCGCACACCCGGCGCGCTGATCGTGGAATCCGCCTTCACCTCGGCGCCGGATTTTGCATCGGAGATGTATCCCTGGCTTCCCGCGCGCTGGTTGACCCGCTTTCGCTACGATACCGTCAAGCACCTTGCCTCGGTTACCTCCCCCGTACTGATCATTCACAGCCGCGACGACGAGATCATTCCTGTCGGACATGGGCGGCGTTTGTATGAAGCGGCGCGCCTCCCCAGACAATTTCTTGAGATCCGCGGCAGTCACAACGGCGGCTTTCTTCAGAGCGGGAAGGAATACAGCGACGGCCTGGAGCGGTTTATCACCGCCCACCTAAAAGAATAGCCTCATGAACCAAGCAGTGCGCGCAGGAAATGCCTTGCCTGCTCGTGGATCCCCGGCTGTACGCTCTCGCGGGGCCCGGCGACGTTGAGCGTGCGTATCGCGTGCGTCTTGAGCCACTCGTGTACTATTTTCGGTTCCGTGTTTAGCGACAGATCGATCACCAGGCACGGTTTGCCTTCACGGATCGCGAGGCGCCGCGTGAACGCCGTGCCGCCTTCGAGCACGCCGGGCGCGAGGATCAACGTGCCGTCGGCATCACGGACGTTGCGCGCGGTGCGCTCGCGATAGTCTTCCGAGCCTGTTTCCCGCAGGGGATAGCGTTTTGGGATCACGCCGTCCTCGGCACGGCGACCTTTCGGGCACCAGCCGCCGCAGGGTATGCCGAACTCAATCGCCGCATCCAGCGCCGCGCGGTCCACGCCGGTCTGGCCGCCGGAAATGATTTTTTCAAGCATGCTGCGATGGCAACCCTAAGAGAACCTCTGAATAATACGTTCAACCGCCAAGTCGCCAAGAAAAAAGAATATTGAATACCTTCATAAAGAGAAAAACTTGGCGTTCTTGGCATCTTGGCGGTTTAAGGTCAATTTAATCAGAACTTCCCTAAGGCTGGCTACGGGAATAGCACCACATCCGAAGTGGATAAGTTATTTTTGGCCGGGTGCGATTACTTGGTCCGGATTACGATTTTGTTATAGTTATTGCCGCGTCGTGCCCAGGCCAATGACTCAATGAGACGACCTCCATGCGGGTCGTCCGGGAGCGATCCATGGAAGCACCGAAGATTCAGACCGCCATTCCCAAGCGCCGTTACCGGCTGGGTTCATATACCGCCGTGGTGTTGGATGAAATTGAAAGCAGCGACGGCGTGAACTACCGTTATATTCTGGCATTGGTCCGGGAAGGGGAAGCGCGACCCGATTTTTTCGTAACGGCTGAAAAAAACCCGCGCAACCGGGCACAGGAAGGGTCTCACCGCATGCGGGTGATTACCGAGAATTTTACCGAGGAGATGGGCTCATCCGATCGCTGGGGGGACGTGGACAACTTTACGGCCGACGGCCTTGCGCTCGCCGCCAGGACACTGGGTCTGGGGGATGAGTCGGCGGTACGATTGATGTGATGGTTCTTGGTCGGCGGCGTGTCATGTCGAAGTGGGATAAATGATGAACGCCCGTAAACCTCGTGTTGAGATTGAATATTGCAGCCAATGTCGCTTTATCCTGCGCGCCGGCTGGATGGCACAGGAACTGCTGTTAACGTTTATGGACGAGCTGGGGGAGGTGGCGCTCCTGCCGGGTACCGGCGGCGTGTTCGAGGTGCGTCTAAACGGCGAGACGATCTTCTCACGCAAGGCGGAAGGGCGGTTTCCGGAATCAAAGGAGTTGAAGCAATTGATTCGCGACCGCATCGCGCCGGGAAAGGATCTCGGTCATAGTGACAAAAACTAACGTTTGGGTTTCACTATGATTAAACATATCGCCGTCACCACCTCAGGACAGGGTCTGCATGAGTTTACCCCGGAAGTCGAAGCCGCCGTGCGGGAATCCGGCATCGAGGAGGGTCTGTGCACGCTTTTTATTCGCCATACATCGGCGAGTCTGTTGATCCAGGAGAACGCAGACCCCTCCGCCAAGGATGACCTCGAACGCTGGTTCAACCGTTTGGTGAAAGAAAACGACCCCCTCTATACCCACCAGACGGAAGGGCCGGACGACATGCCGGGGCACATCAAGGCGGCGCTGACCGCGAGCACATTGTCCATTCCCATCGCCGGCGGACACCTGCTGCTTGGCAAGTGGCAGGGTATTTACCTGTGGGAGCACCGGCATCGCGGCGGCAAACGCGAGGTCGTCGTGCACATAAGCGGCTGATTCCGGCACCCTTCCATCCAGAACATTGAACCTGCGCCCATTCCCCTGGTCTTTTCCCGGGAGCGGACTAAATTTGATTTAAGGGGTGTAAGGGGAAATGAGGCGAATGACGCAATTTATGGCAATGGGCGCCAAGGGCCTGATATTGAAAGTCGGGCTGATCTTCGGCCTGGGCGCCGTTTTGTTGAGCGTTGGGGCCTATGCCGACAACGACGAAGAGGTATTCGAGGCGGCCAAGCATTACACCGTGAAGATCCGCACACGGGTGAATCTGCCGTTTTACGGAGACAAGAAAGGGACCCATACCGGCGCCGGTTTCGTGGTGGATGCCGCCCGCGGCTGGATTATTACCAACGCGCACGTGGCGGCGCGCTCTCCCTCCCAGGTGCGGGTGACGTTTCTTGGCGGGAGTTATTTCCCGGTCGATAAGCTTTACGTCGATCCTTACATCGATTTCGCGATTCTCAAGATCCCAAAGGCAAACCGTCCCGCTTCGCTGAAAACGGCCACGCTGGATTGCAAAGGCATGCCGGCAATCGGCCATCCCGTGGGGGCGTTTGGTCATCCGTGGGAGTTGTCGTTTACCGGTACGCGCGGGATTATCTCCGGCCACACTTCGAAATACACCGGCATGCTCGAGATGCTGCAGACCGACGCACCCATCAATCCCGGCAATTCCGGCGGGCCGCTGATCAGCCTGAAAACCGGCAAGGTGGTCGGCATCAATACGGCCACCCGCAGAAGCAGCCAAAACACCAACTTCGCGGTGCCCATGAATCAAGCCTGTCGTATTCTCGATCTTCTGCGCGCGGGGAAAGATCCTTCGCCGCCTGATTTCGCGGTGGCTTTTCTCAAGGACGTGGATGAGACCAACCGGTTGACGGTCGCACGGGTGTATGACCGTTCCGGCGCCCTCAAACTGCGCGAGGGGGACGTGGTCCGCGGCGTGGACGGGGTGGCCGGGGAAGTGGAGAACAGGGGCCAGCTTATTCACATGTTGCGCGGCCGCTTGGCCAATGCAGGGCTTCGGATCACCCGGGACGACAGCGATATGGTGGTTCGGGGAAGTTTCAAGCCCGCGAGGTCTCCCGCCAAGATAAAGGGGGTCTATGTCTCCGGCATTCTCTTCGGCCCGACCCCATGGCGGGATCTGGCAGAACTGGTCGACGGCAAGCTGGCATTGATGGTGCACTATGTGGAACGGGGATCCAGCGGTGACGCCCAGCAGGTGGAGGCGTTGGACTTGCTGTATTCGGTTGACGGTAAACACGTAAAAGACATCGAAGCCTTGTACGAACGTCTTAAGCAGGCGCACGCGGCGCGACGGGACGTCGTCATGAAGTTCATCCGCATCGGTGACCTGGAGGATAATATTTTTTCCTATGTGGAGCGTTTATTGACCATTGGTGAAGTGCGACTTGTCGGCGAAAATAACAGCGGCTGAATCACACGTAGAATTTCCGTATCCTCA
This sequence comes from Acidiferrobacterales bacterium, assembly GCA_015492195.1. GTDB lineage: Bacteria > Pseudomonadota > Gammaproteobacteria > Acidiferrobacterales > Sulfurifustaceae > S146-88. The sequence continues at coordinate 4,029 of WGFP01000024.1, read as the reverse complement.
CTCCGTAATGCCGCATAAAACCGGCACAGGGCTCAATGTCGTGTGTTGACGCAGAAACGATGACGCAATCGCCCGCCCCTTATGGATCTTGGAAGTCACCGATCACCGCCGATCTGATCGTCTCGGATACCGTCGGTTTCGGGCAGATCGTGCTGGACGGCGAGGACGTCTACTGGAGCGAGATGCGCCCGACCGAAGGGGGGCGCAACGTGATCGTGCGCCGCAACCGGGAGGGGCACACGGAGGATGTGCTTCCCGCGCCTTTCAATGCGCGCACGCGGGTACATGAGTACGGCGGCGGCGCTTTTACCGTGTGTGACGGCGTGATTTGGTTTTCCAATTTTTCCGATCAGCGGGTTTATCGCCTCGTGCCGGACGATGCGCCCGTCGCCATCACGCCCGAAGGCGGTCAGCGCTATGCCGACGGGGTGATTGACCGCCGTCGCCGGCGTCTGATCTGCGTGCGCGAAGATCATGCATCGGGTAACCACCCCGTCAATGCTATTGTGAGTCTCGATCTGAATGGCCGGCGCGAGACCCAGGTGCTCGCCGCCGGACATGATTTTTATGCCTCCCCGCGCTTGAGTCCCGACGGGTCTCAGTTGGCGTGGATCGCCTGGGACCATCCGAACATGCCGTGGGACGGCACCGAGCTGTGGCGCGCCGAGGTCATGGAAGACGGAACCCTGGGGAAGGCCGTTCGCCTCGCCGGCGGCAAGGAGGAATCCATTTTTCAGCCGGTGTTCTCGCCCGAGGGTATCCTTTACTTTGTTTCCGATCGCAGCGGCTGGTGGAACCTTTACCGCCGGCATAACGGGAAAGTCGAATCGTTGGTGACCATGGAGGCCGAGTTCGGTTTGCCCCAGTGGGTCTTCGGCATGTCCACCTATGCGTTTGAGTCGGAAAATCGGATTGTTTGCGCCTACAATCAGCAAGGTATCTGGCACCTGGCCACCGTCGACACGGTGCGACGCGAACTGACACCCGTTGACACGCCTTACACCGATATCGGTTCGCTGTGCGCCCGGCCCGGTCAGGCGGTGTTCCTCGCCGCCGCGCCCACCCAACTTCCCGCCGTCGTGCAATGTGATCTCGCCACCGGGCGGCTGGACGTGTTGCGCCGTTCCGCCACGGTCTGCCTGGAACCGGGATACCTGTCCAAGCCCCGGGCAATCGAATACCCAAGCGCCGGGGGCGAGACGGTGCATGCGTTTTTCTATGCGCCCCGCAATCACGATTACGAGGGGGAGACCAGCGAGAAACCGCCGCTGCTGGTGTTGAGCCACGGCGGCCCGACGTCGGCCGCCTCCAGCGCGCTGAATCTTAAAATTCAATATTGGACCAGCCGCGGGTTTGCCGTGCTGGATGTGAACTACCGCGGTTCCACCGGTTACGGCCGGGCGTACCGAAAAAAACTCGAGGGGGCATGGGGCGTGGCCGACGTGGAGGATTGCGTCAACGGCGCCAAATACCTGGCCGCCCGCGGTCTCGTGGACGCGGGGCGCCTGGCGATACGCGGCGGCAGCGCGGGTGGCTACAGCACCTTATGCGCCCTGGTGTTCCATGACCTGTTCAAGGTGGGGGCGAGCTACTACGGCGTGAGCGACCTCGAGGCGCTGGCGCAAGACACCCACAAATTCGAGGCGTATTACCTAGACCGGCTGATCGGGCCGTACCCGGCACAACGCGACCGCTACCGGGACCGCTCGCCCATTCATCACACCGAGGGTTTGACGTGCCCGGTCATATTTTTTCAGGGCCTGGAAGACAAGGTCGTCCCGCCGGACCAGACGCAACGGATGGCGGCGGCCTTGCGCGCCAAGGGAATCCCCGTGGCGTATGTGCCTTTTGAGGGCGAGCAACACGGCTTTCGTCGTGCCGAGAACATAAAGCGCGCGCTTGAGAGCGAACTCTATTTTTATGGGCGGATACTCGGTTTCACGCCCGCGGACCCGATCGAGCCGGCAGTGATCGAAAATCTTTGAAATAAAAAGACACGGCAGTTATTCGGAATCCGCCGACCTACGGTTTAATCTCAACTCCCTTCCAAAACGCCACATAATTCTTGATATGTTGCGCCGCTTCTTTGGGTTGGGGGTAATACCACGCGGCGTCCTTGTGCACCTTGCCGTTAACGTCAATATTGTAGTAGTTGGCAACCCCCTTCCAGGAGCAGGTGGTGTGGGCCTCGCTCGCGCGCAGGTATTCGCGCCTGACCGCGTCGGGTGGAAAATAATAATTGCCTTCCACGACTTCGCATTGATCACTCTCGGCAATCACCGCGCCGTTCCAGATTGCTTTAACCATGGCTTGATCTCTTGGCAAACAGGCATCCAGGTTTGGAAATCCGGTGGAGCTATGTTTTAATGGCCGCTGGCGTAGCGGAAAAACCGGCTATGACCCCTTTCCCCGGTAGCCGACAGAATACAACACAAGTCAGGCAAAAGACCTCTCACGCACGGGACGCGGTTCTGTCGCAGTACGGCGTTGTCCGACAGGAATCCGAAAGTCTATGCCGGCCGCTTGCGACGGAAGACTATTGTATTCAATCCATGCCCGATGTCAGCCCGCCCAAGTGGCACCTGGCGCATACCAGCTGGTTTTTTGAAACTTTTTTGCTGATTCCGTTTTTTTCCGGTTATCAACGCTTTCACCCGCAGTTCGAGTACCTGTTTAATTCCTATTACGAAGCCGTCGGCGCACAATTCCCGCGTCCGCAGCGCGGCATGTTGTCGCGCCCCACCGTGGAAGAAGTTTACCGTTATCGCGCCCATGTCGATGCCGCCATGGCCGAACTCATCCATTCCGCCGACGAGGAACAATGGGAAGAAATAGCCGGGCGCGTGACCCTGGGACTGCACCACGAACAACAGCATCAGGAACTGTTTCTGACCGATCTCAAGCATGTTTTTTCCGTCAATCCCCTGCGCCCCGCGTACCGGGAACCGTCCGCGATGCCGCGGCAAGGCCGGTCCGTCCCCTTGGAATGGATTGACTACCCCGGCGGCGTGGTCCAGATCGGCCATCACGGGGAGGGGTTTGCCTATGACAACGAGAGCCCGCGTCATCGTGTTTACCTGCAACCGTACGCCCTGGGCTCGCGCCTGGTCACCAACGGCGAATATCTTGAATTCATGGAGGCGGGCGGGTACGGGCAACCGGAATTCTGGCTGTCCGACGGTTGGCGTACGGCGCGGGAGCGGCGATGGGAGGCCCCGCTTTACTGGGAAAAACAAGACGGGCGCTGGCGGCACATGACGCTTTCAGGCATGCAGCCGGTGGATGAGCACGCCCCGGTGTGTCACGTGAGTTTTTACGAGGCGCACGCCTATGCCTGCTGGGCCGGCAAGCGCCTGGCGACCGAAGCGGAATGGGAACGCGCCGCCGCCGAACAGGATGTTGCGGGGAATCTCCGTGAATCCGGCGCCCTGCACCCTGTGCCGGCGGATATGGGCACGGTTCCCTTGCAGATGTTCGGGGATGTCTGGGAATGGACGCAAAGCGCCTATGCGCCTTATCCCGGCTATCGGGCGACCCCCGGCGCTCTGGGCGAATACAACGGCAAATTCATGGCGAACCAGATGGTGCTGCGCGGCGGTTCCTTCGCCACGCCGACAGCGCACATCCGCGCCACCTACCGCAATTTTTTCTATCCTCGCGACCGCTGGCAGTTCTCGGGGTTCCGATTGGCGGACGACCGGTGAACGCCCCCGCGGTCAATTTTTACGACGGCCATCCCGGCGACGCCAGTTTGTTGGATGAAGTGCTGCGCGGTCTGGCGGCAAAGCCCAAGGTGATTCCGCCCAAGTTTTTTTACGACAAGCGCGGCTCGGAACTGTTTGACGCGATTTGCGAGCTGCCCGAGTATTATCCCACGCGCACGGAAGTCGCGATCCTGCGGGATTATGCCGGAAGTATCGCGCGCCGCGCGTTGGCGATCACCGGGATCGTGACGGCCGCCTTGACCGCGGCGATGGTGTCGTATTCGGCCTCGCCCCGGAAGGCGTCGGCGCGCGTGCGGCCGTGGAT
>WGFP01000023.1 GCA_015492195.1 Acidiferrobacterales bacterium | reverse complement strand
GTAAGGATCTGGGAAGTGTCGAGGCGCGGGACATGCCCAAACATCTTGGCGCGATCATGAGGATTTAACGTTCGCGAAACTCAAAAACACCCAAGCTCTTAACGCAGATAATCCCCCAAGCGTTTCACGCCTTCCTTGAGATTTTCCAGCGTATTGGCATAGGAGAAACGCACGTAGCGTTCGGGATGATGGTTGCCGAAATCCATGCCCGGCGTGATGGCGACGCCGGCGCGTTCCAGTATATCCAGCGCAAAGGCCCGGCTGTCCGACGTAAAGCGGCTGCAATCGGCATAAAGATAAAACGCGCCTTGCGGCGTTACCGGAATTTCGAAACCGAGTTCGCGCAGGGCCGGCAGCAGAAAGTCGCGCCGCCGGTGGAACGTGTCGCGCCGCCGTTTCAACTCATTCTGAACCTCGGGATCAAACGCCGCCAGCGCCGCATGCTGCGCCGGGGTGCCGGCGGCGATAAAGATATTCTGCGCCAGCTTGTCAATCGCCGGGATGTAGGTCTGCGGCGCCACCAGCCAGCCCACGCGCCAGCCGGTCATGCCGTAATACTTGGAAAAACTGTTCACCACGAACACGTCCGGCGAATGCGACAGCACGCTCACCGCGTCCGCTTCGTAAGTCAGGCCGTGATAGATTTCGTCAACGATTAAAACGCCGCCGAGCGCTTTCACCGTTCGCACAATCTCCGCCATTTCATCATCCGGGATCAACGTGCCGGTGGGATTGGACGGCGTGGCCAACATCACGGCCACAGTGCGTGAGGACCACGACTTGCGTATTAAATCCGCGTTGAGCTGATAACCCATCGCGGCGTCCACCGGGACCGTTACCGCTTCCCCCTCGAAGAGACGCACGAAATGCCGGTTGCAGGGATAACCGGGGTCCGCCATCAACACCCGGTCACCCGGATTGATCAGCGCGGCGAAGATCAATTGCAGCGCGCCGGAGGCGCCGGGCGTGATGACGATGCGCGCAGGATCAACATCCGCGGAAGGCGAATAACTTATTGCGATCCTCTCGCGCAACGCCGGCAGGCCGAGCGCCGGTACGTAGTGGGTGTGTCCGGCTTCCAGCGCGCGGATACCCGCCTTCACGATGCCCTCGGCCGTCGGGAAATCCGGTTCGCCGATCTCCATGTGGATAATGGAGCGCCCCTGTGCCTCCATCGCCCGCGCGCGGGCCAGCACGTCCATCACCTGGAACGGCTGGATGTCCGCAAGCCGATCAGCGTAAGGCTTCATGGGTCGGCGTGCAATTGTCTGATTAAGGCCAGATCCAGAAATGAGGCGCCGTCCACGTTTGTTTGCGACAACACCTTAAACGGCCTGTCCGGCTCACCGAAGTGATCCAGCACAATCGCCGCGCCGGAAAAATCATGGGCCTTCGTATAATCGGTTACCGTAATAACAGTCTTTAATCCGGCGGCGCGCGCCGCGCGCAGGCCGTTTTCGGAATCCTCAAACGCCATGCATTGAGAGGCCGTCAACTGCATTTTTTTCAGGACATAGTTATAGATATCAGGCGCCGGTTTTTTGGCCGCAACCACATCACCCGCCCCCACCACCTCAAACCAGGACTCGGCGTCCGCGCCCAGGGTATGTTGCAACAAAGCGGAGACATTGGCCTCCGTCGTCGTGGTGGCAAGGGCAAGTCGAATACCCTGTGCACGCGCCTCGCTCAGCAGGCGCGAGACGCCGGGGCGCAGCGATATCCCGCCCCGGCTCAAGAGTGCCGTGTAGTGCTCGGTCTTGACGGCGTGCAACCGTTCTATCTGCGCCTCGAAATCGGGCGGTTTGACGTAATCCGGACGATAATGGTCCACGTAATGACGGAGGCGTTCCCTGCCGCCTGCCACCGTCAACAGCTTGCCATACAGCGGCACGTCCCAGTGCCAGTCCAGCCCGGCCTCGGCAAAGGTCCGGTTGAAAGCAACCCGGTGGCCGTCGCGCTCGGTATCCGCCAGGGTGCCGTCCACATCAAAAAGCAGCGCCTTCAGTGCCATTCTTCCATTCTCCTCAAAACCTCGGCAAACTTGTTATTTTCACGCCGTTTCACTGAAAGAATCCAGGCAGGCACCGCTTGCGGCGTCCGGGTCTTTCTGGTATAGATTCGCGCTTATTTTTTGGGGCCGCCCCTCAGGGAGGCCTATTATCGCAGGAGTCGATACATGCCCGCCAGGAAAAGAAAGGCACAATCCACGTCAGCCAAGGTGCTCAAGCACTATGTCCTGAAGAAGGGCGAAAAATACATGAACAAGAAACAGCTTGCGCACTTTCGCAACAAGCTGCTTGCGTGGAGAAAAGAGCTGGAGGACGAAATTACCCGTACCGTGGTTCAGATGCGCGACGAACCCGACAACCCGCCTGATCCGAACGATCGCGCCAGCCACGAAACCGACATGACGATCGAGCTGCGCAGCCGCGATCGCGAACGCAAACTCATCAAGAAAATTGACGAGGCGCTGCAACGCATCGAGACAAACGATTACGGCTACTGCGACGTCTGCGGCGTGGAAATCGGCATCGCGCGCCTGGAGGCCAGACCCACCGCGGAGCTTTGCATCGATTGCAAAACACTGGATGAGATACGCGAAAAGAAATTGGGCTGAGACGGGACACCTTCCATTTAAACAAAATCGACTGTTGAGCATTTCGCTCAGGACTTAGCCCCTCTTCGAGAACGCCTTTTGCCAAATCTCCTCATCCGCAATGCCCGCATCGCACGTCCGGACGGGTCAATCCATGAAGGAGATCTTTTGTGCAGCAACGGCATGATCGATCGCATCGATGCACAGATCGATGTGAAAGCGGACGAGGAAATCGACGCGGAAGGAAAACTGCTTCTTCCCGGCGTAATTGATCCCCAGGTTCATTTCCGCGAACCCGGAAAGGAACGTAAGGAAGGCCTCGGCAGCGGTTCACGCGCCGCGGTCAAGGGCGGCGTCACCAGTTTCCTGGAGATGCCCAACACCGATCCTCCCACCACCAGTCAAGCGGCGCTGGATGACAAACTCCGGCGCGCGGCGCGGACATGCGTTGCCAATTACGGCTTCTTCATCGGCGCGACGCCTGACAACCTGGAAGAACTCAATAATGCAAAACCGGTGTGCGGCATCAAGATTTTCATGGCGGCGAGCACCGGGAATCTGCTCGTCGACCGGGAAGCGGACCTGGAACGCATCTTCGCCAACGGCGACCGCCTGATCGCCGTTCACGCGGAAGACCAAGCGCGCATTCGCAAACGCCAAGCAGAGTTTAGGGGATGCACCGATGTCGCGGTCCATTCCGAGATCCGCGACAACGAGTGCGCCCTGCGCGCCACCGAACGGGCGCTTGCGCTTTCCAAAAAATACCGGCGACGTTTGCATATTCTGCACCTTTCCACCCGTGACGAAGTGGAACTCTTGCGCCGCGACAAGCCGCCGTGGGTCACGGCCGAGGTGATTCCCAACCATTTGTTTCTGAATATCAATGATTATGCGAAACAGGGGACGCTGGTGCAGATGAATCCGCCGATCCGCACAGCGCAAGACAACGCGGCACTCTGGTCCGGACTGCATGACGGCGTTATTGATTTCATCGCCACGGACCACGCCCCGCACACACTGGAAGAAAAACGGCGCCCCTATCCCGAAAGCCCCGCCGGCATGCCGGGCGTGGAAACCTCACTGCCCCTCATGCTCACCCGGATGCTCGCGGGAAGATGCACGCTGGCGGAAATCCTGAAATGGATGTGCAACGGTCCGGCGCGCGCCTACGGCATTCCCAAGAAAGGATCAATTCTGGAAGGCCATGACGCAGACCTGACGCTGGTGGATACCGAAACCTTCAGGCCCGTGCGCAACGAAGACATGTTCACCAAAGTTCGCTGGTCGCCGTTCCAGGGGATGGAACTTACCGGCTGGCCGGTCTACACCCTCGTCGGCGGCCGGGTGGCGTACGACAAAGGAACAATCCGCGAAGGCGTTCTGGGAAAACCGCTGCAATTCGAAAATTGAAATCACATGGATCTTCTGATACTCATCCAGGCGGTGATCCTGGGCATCGTCGAAGGCCTGACGGAGTTTCTTCCGGTATCTTCCACGGGTCATCTTATTATCGTCGGTGACATGCTGGGATTCACCGGCGAACGGGCCAAAACCTTCGAGATTTTTATTCAACTGGGCGCCATCCTGGGCGTCGTCTGGTTTTATCGCAGAAAATTATCAGACATAGCCCGCGGCATCCGTCACAAAACCGAACGGCGCTTCGCGCTGAACTTGTTTATCGCCTTCCTGCCCGCGGCCATCGTCGGCCTGTTGCTGCATAAACAGATCAAAACCTACCTGTTCAACCCGCTGACGGTGGCCGGCGCTCTGATCGTCGGCGGTATTATAATCCTGCTGATCGAACACTTCCCGCGGCGCGTACGGCTGCACCGGCTTGAATCCCTGAGCACGCTAGACGCCTTAAAGATCGGCATTGCGCAAACGACCGCGCTGTTTCCGGGGATCTCACGCGCCGGCGCGACTATCATGGGCGGGCTGCTGATCGGCCTGTCGCGCACCACGGCCACCGAATTTTCATTCTTTCTCGCCATACCGACCATGTTTGCGGCAACCCTCTACGACCTCTTTAATAACCTTCATCTCCTGCGTGCGGAAGATGTTGTTCCGTTCGCCGTTGGCTTCATCACGGCGTTTCTGACGGCGATTGTAGTGATAAAGGCCTTCTTGGCTTATGTCTCGCGCCACAATTTTACGCCCTTTGCCTACTACCGTATCGTCGCCGGGGTGATGGTGATGGCCTATTTCTGGTAGCGGCCCGCCTGTTGTCGGTGCTATTTCCGACTTTGAATGTCGAGCTTGTCTGCGCTATGTTTATTAAATAAAGGAATTACGCTTAAACAAGCGATCAACAGGCTGGAGCGTGCCTCCTCGACAACAACCAAGGACGATATATGGCGGCGGAACTTGAAACCCCCGTGGCTGACAAGCCGCGGGTGATGGTTGTAGACGACTCGCGCGTGATACGTAAGGCCATCGCCAAGATCCTTGGCGGCGAATTCGCGCTCACCGAGGCCGAGGACGGGGAGTCCTGCTGGCAAAAGCTGCTCGATGACGAGACGGTTCAGGTCGTCGTGGCCGACGTCGAAATGCCGCGCCTGGACGGCTATGCCCTCATCTGCCGCATACGCGCGTCGGACGAACCCCGCATCCGTGATGTGCCGGTGATCGTCATTACCGGCGCCCACGATGAGGAAACGCGGCAACGCGCCTTCGCCTGCGGCGCCACCGACTTCATCACCAAACCCATCGACGGCATACAACTCCTGGCGCGCGCCCGCGCCCATGCAAAACTCGATCAAACCACCCGTAAGCTCGGCGAAACCGAGGCCGCGCTCGAGGATCAGACGGCGATTGACCCGCTGACGCAACTCAACAGCCGGCGCTATTTCATGCAGCGCGGCGCCCAGGACCTGGCCTACGCAAAACGTCATCAAGATGATTTGTCCATCATTCGGGCCGACATCGACAATTTCCGATCGCTCTACAAAAAATACGGCGATCAGGTGTGCGACAAGATTTTGATCTGGCTCGCCAAGATCCTGGTGGCGACCTCGCGCACGGAAGACACCCCGGCGCGCATCGGCGGCGGGGAATTCGCAATCATCACGCCTTCCGCCGGGCGCATGGAGGCGGCGGTACTGTGTGAACGCCTGCGCACGGCGGTAGCGGAAACGCCGTTCAAGCACGACAAGGAGTCCATACCGCTTACGATCAGCCTGGGCCTGGCGACACTGGGGCGCGATCCGGGTGATACCATTGAAGACCTGCTCGCGCTGGCCGATAAGCGCCTGACCCTGGCCAAGGCCGCCGGGGGCAACAGGCTGGGCATCAGCTACGAGGAAGAGGCGCCCGAACCGGAAGAGGCCGTCATCGAAGAGCCGGATATCGGAACGGCATTAAAAATGCTTGAGGACGGGGACGGCGGCAAGCTTGTGCCCTATCTGCCGAACCTGATCGCGCGCATTATCCCGTTGCTTGAATTTTGTAACAACAACCAGGAGCTCGGCCTTGGGTTCGCAATCGAATCACTAAAAGACAAGCTTTCTGAATTAAAATAAGTTTCTTGTTGATTGAACGCATTCTGTCTCATACTCATCTTCCAGTATGAACTCACGCTTTAAGGCCGCCTGGTGGTGCCGCGGTCCCCATTGGCAGACGCTTTGGTCCAGCCTGATTCGGCGAAAACCCCGAGTGACCTTAAAACGCGAACGCTTGGAATTGCCGGACGGCGACTTTATCGATCTCGATTGGACACCCAATACGTCAGGCCCCATTGTGGTCGTGCTGCACGGGTTGGAAGGCTCCTCGAATTCAGGGTACGCGCGCGGGCTGCTCAAGGCCGTTGTGCTGCGCGGCTGGCGCGGGGTTGTGATGCACTTTCGCGGGTGCAGCGGCGAACCCAACCGGCTTGCGCGCAGTTACCACTCCGGGGATACCGGCGACCTGGCCTACTTGATTCAGTTGTTGCGCCGGCGCGCGCCGCATACGCCGCTGGCCGTGGTGGGATACTCCCTCGGCGGCAATGTCCTGCTCAAGTGGTTGGGAGAAACGGGGAAACAGGCGCCGTTGCAGGCGGCGGTCGCAGTGTCCGTGCCGTTTCTGTTGCACCATGCCGCAGCCCGCTTGGACAGGGGCCTGTCGCGTATTTACCAATGGTCACTGCTGCGGCGCATGTGTCGGGCGGTCTCCGAGAAGCGCCAAAAAATCAATCTGCCGATTACGGTCGATGACCTTTCCACGCTGCGAAACTTTCGTGACTTCGACGAATACATCACCGCGCCGCTCCACGGTTTTAACGGCGCCGATCATTATTATGCGGAATCCAGCTCACGCCGATACTTGAAGCAAATCGCCGTGCCCACCCTGATCGTGCATGCACGCGACGACCCCTTCATGACCGAAGCCGTGATTCCCGGACCGGACGAACTTTCTGAAACGGTCGAGCTGGAACTTTACCCCCACGGCGGGCATGTCGGCTTTGTGTCCGGGACCTGGCCCTGGCGGGCGCGCTACTGGCTGGAGGAACGTATCCCGGATTATCTGGCGGAACAGATCCCTTTTAGCGGGCGATATCGGCGATCCTGATTTTGCTCATGGAAACCTCTATATTTGCCTTGAATACTCTAAACGATCCAAAACTTATCCGTGCGCGATTGGCTTGTCGGTAAACAGATAATCTTTTAATTCTTTATCAAACGCGGGGTCCTTTCGACGAATCCATTCGAGGACCATGGATGCATGCTCCTTTTCCTCATCCCTGTTATGCGCAAGAATTGCTTTTAACTCGGAATCTTTACATGCATCAACCCGTTGGTTGTACCAATCAACGGCCTCCAATTCCTCCATGAGCGAAACAATCGCCCGATGCATATCCCTGGTTTCATCAGAAAGTTCTTTAATCGGTTCGTGGTAACCTTCGTTCGCCATTTCGATTCTCCTGTTAATTAACAATTCTTCGCCTAAAAACCCCGGGTCAGAGAGCATTTCTCCCTAATATACTATTAATCGATGTAATACACTCCTGCTTCTTCCTCAACGCGCGGCCGGACGGGTTCGCCCAATCGGGTCTGCCGTTGTGTGATGGCCTCAATCTTGTCCTTAAAGTAAGAGCGGCCCAGGATCAGCTCATGATTCAGGGCCTCACGAATCTCGTGCAAAAGCGCGTTGTCCAAATGACGCCGAAACAACTCCCGGTAGGCATACTGTCGATCGGCGGCCGTTTTGCCCAGCGCTGTGTATAAAGGGTGGGGGCGAGAGCAGTGAATTTTCCCCGTCCCTGGGCGTTGGCGCCATAGCTGGACCATTTGTGCTCCCCCGCGTGGCGCACCATGTTGGCCCGGACCGGATTCAATTCGATGTAGCGCATGCAGACCAGCAGGTAGGCGTCGGGGTCAATGAGGCTGGCCTTATAACGCCCTTCCCACAAAGTGCCGGTACGGCGATAGGCCCTGTTGATGTAATACCATACCGCCGTCCCAGGGCCTGCATCATCTCCCCGATCCCGGGTTCCTTCATCGGTGTGACCAGCATATACACATGATTGGTCATCAGGACATAGGCGTGGTTCCGGCATTGGTGCTTGTCGGCCGCCGTTTTCAGATCGTCCAGGTAACGGCAGTAATCCTGTTCTGCAAGAAAGCACGGCTTGCGGTTGTTGCCGCGTTGGATGACGTGCTGGGGGATACTGGCTAGCGTAAAGCGCGGCTTTCTGGGCATGGTTTACCTCCCTGTAAACGATCCGTTTGGCGCGATTGGAGACGGGGCTGCCCGGCTCTGGCGGCCATGTTAGCAGGCTTGAATATTAGAAGAAATTCTTCTCTGACCCGGTTTTGGTTTTTCGTGTCCCCCTATCTTTTGTTGCTCAACGATAGAAATAAGCGGCGGCATTTTTTGCCGTCCGCTTGATTGACTTGTTATGTGTATTAATGCCATAATGTGTACATATCGATTAAATTATACATACATAGGATCAAAAATGCGAACCAATATAGAGATTAATGACAAGTTAATGAAAGATGTCCTGAAAGCGACCGGAGCCAAGACCAAAAAGGAAGCCGTAGAACTTGGCCTTAAGATGTTAATTCGGTTAAAAAAGCAGGAAAACATTAAGAATTTTCGTGGCGCACTCAAGTGGACAGGGGACTTGGATGATATGAGATCCACATCATGATTATGGTGGATTCCAGCGTATGGATTGACTATTTTACAGGCGTTGTAAATAAGCAAACGAATACGTTGGACAAGACCCTTGGCCAGAGGCCGGTCGCAGTTGGTGATTTGATTTTGACTGAAGTTTTGCAGGGATTCAGGCGCGATCAAGATTACGAAACAGCTAAAGCACTATTTGATGATCTTACTGTTTTTGAAATGCTTGGTAAGAATATGGCGTTAAAAAGTGCTGAGAATTTCCGCGCTTTGCGAAAAAAAGGCATTACTGTTCGCAAAACCGCGGACGTCATTATTGCTTCTTTTTGCATCGAGCGAAAACTTCCTCTTCTTTTTTCCGATAAAGACTTCAAGCCATTTGTAAAACATTTAGGTCTGGCTGAAGTTTAGGAATACATATAACGCCGCACTTAACCGGCAGGCCGGAGTGGCGATTGTTTTGTGCGATAATGGAGCGAAGCGGAATGACCGCACAAAGCAAGCGACGCGGAGGACTGTCCGAGTTGAAGTGCCTTGTTATGTGTTTTTTCTGCCGCCACCCACCAGTAACGATCTTTACTCTTGCGCATACTTGGCAAAAACCTCTGCACCTGTCATATTATGGGTTTCATTTGAGAAACAGTAATAGCTCGGCTTTTCATCAATAAATATTTGATGATCAAACACAAGATTCTCATCATTCTCAAATATGCCTGCTGGCATGATGTATTGATTACTTTCCTTCAACCTGTAAAAAAGATGGTTGCCGCAATTTGTACAAAACCCTCGTTCTGCCCAGGCAGATGACTCATATGTTTTAATATTCTCATCACCCTCAAAAACAACATCTGTTCCACAATCTACGGCCATCAAAGGCCCGCCTGTCCATCTCCTGCACATAGTACAATGGCACGTTCCTACACTGTGACTCATTGCATTGGCAGTAACTTTTACCTTCCCACAAAGACAGCGGCCATGACCTATGCTTGTATTAGACATTTACCTCTCCTCTTGAGGTTACGATTATTGACACATAACTATATATACCTGGACTACTTTCCAGATTGTTTTACGGAAAAGTCATATAGTTACCGTTATTATTTAGAATTGGGCTAATCTGGCTATACGGAATACCATTTGCCCATAAAGTCAGTAAATAATATATCCCCGCTGGAAGTCAACGAATTTGATGCTCCAACAACAAAAAAGCGCCGTGTCTTCACGAGATCCTTCGGTCGGGGTTATGCGGGCCGGTAACTGAGGGACATATTTTTGCGAGGCAACAACTATTACAAAGCGGTCGTTTGCTGCAGATGTCCTTGCCGTGGATGACGATGAGGGCGTGGTATTCGTTGAGCAGCGCAACATTTTTGCCTAGCGCTTGCTCAAACATCGCACGTAGGGTCTCGTAACCCTCATCCCCTTTGAT
>WGFP01000022.1 GCA_015492195.1 Acidiferrobacterales bacterium | reverse complement strand
GCAGCGTCAGATGTGTATAAGAGACAGCCCAGCCCCCTTTGTTTTTTTGTCGTCTTTTTTCTTTGCCCCTTTTGAATCTTTAGCGTTACCGTTTTCCAGGTGCCGTGCAAGGTCGGCTTCCTTCAATCGATCCCCTTTATCGCTACGGGTCAGTTTGGCTTCTTCGGCGATAATGTCCGGTTCGATGCCGGCGGCCTGAATCGAACGGCCGTTGGGCGTGAAATACCGGGCCGTTGTAAGTTTGAGCGCGGAGCCGTTGCTTACCGGCACAATGGTTTGCACCGAGCCTTTGCCGAAGGTTTTGGTGCCAATGACTACGGCACGCCTATGGTCTTGGAGGGCACCGGCCACGATTTCAGACGCCGACGCCGAGCCGCCGTTTACCAGTACCACGATAGGCGCGCCGTCGAGCAGATCCCCGGGCGTGGCGGAAAACTTCAGTTGCGAGTCCGCCACCCGGCCTTCGGTATATACGATAAGCCCATCGTTCAAAAAGGCGTCGCTGACGGCAACCGCCGCATTGAGCACACCGCCGGGATTGTTGCGCAAATCGAGCACCAGCCCTTTCAATTTGCCTTTATTTTCTTTGTCCAGTTTCTTCAAGGCGATGATCAGGTTTTTGTTTGTGCTTGACTGGAACTGAGTGATGCGCAAATAGCCGTAGCCGGGCTCAAGCAAGCGGTGTTTTACGCTCCGAATTTTGATCACCGCGCGAGTGATGGTGAATTTCAGCGGTTTGGTATGGCCCTCACGCACAACGGTCAACACGATATCGCTGCCCGGTCTGCCGCGCATGATTCTGACGGCCTCGGTCAGAGTCATGCCCTTAACCGCTTTTTCATCCAAACGTATGATGAGATCGCCGGTCTTCAGCCCCGCGCGCGCGGCGGGCGTGTCTTCAATGGGAGCCACTACTTTAACGAAGCCGTTTTCCATAGTGACTTCGATCCCCAAACCGCCGAATTGACCTTCGGTTTCGATGCGAACGTCCCTAAAGCTCTCCGGGTCGAGGTAAGTGGAATGGGGATCCAGGCCCGAGAGCATGCCTTGGATGGCGTCCTTTAGGAGTTTGGTGTCCTCCACCGACTCCACATAATCGGATTTAATGCGGCTGAAGACCTCGGTGAATGTCCTCAGCTCGTCCAGTGGCAGCGGTGAGAGCGCCTCCCCGGTTTCTTTGCGTTCGGCGAGGACTGTCATATCAAGCGTTATGCCGGCCCCGACTAACACGCCCAGTAGCAGAACCAGAATATAACGTGTAGTAGCTTTCATTAATTAACTCCGTTGATTCACATCGACACCGAACGCAGGGGTTGGATGATGATGAGAAATGTTAACGTATTTTTTGCCGCTTTCGCGGTGCATCTCTGTATGTCACCGCTTCGCGGCACGCCTACGTCCCTGTACGTTAAACCAGCGTAGGGGGTCGCGGGGTTTGCCTTTGTGCCTGATCTCGAAATAGACGCCGGATCGTGGTACATCACCGGTGCTGCCGACGCTGGCAATCGTCTGACCCGCTTCTACCCAATCGCCGACTTCCTTGTACAGGCTCTGATTGTGTCCATATAGTGTCATATAGCCATTACCATGGTCGAGAATCAAGAGTAACCCGAAACCGCGCAACCAATCGGCATAGGCCACCCGCCCCCGGAATACCGAAATAACATCCTGTCCCTCGCGCCCGGCGACGAAAATACCGCGCCATTTCAGGTCACCAAGGCGTTTTTTCTGGCCGAATCGCGCGGTGATGCGGCCCCGTGTCGGGAGCGGCAGTTTGCCCTTGTATTTGCCGAAATGCGCCTCTTTGCCGGGCAGGGACGGTATGTCGGTGAGGTAGGATGTCAGCTTCCCCAGCAGTCGCTCAAGTCGCTGTTCATCGGCGCGCAGCCGCTTGATTTCCTGGGATTGATCCCGGACCCGCCGGTTCAAATGGGCCAAAAGTTCCCCCCGGCGCGCACGCGAGGTTTCCAATTCCCGCTTCTTTTGAGTTTGGCTTGCGCGCAGACGCATAAGTTCCCGGCCGCGCTTCTGGATTTGGTTCTCCAGTGTCTGGAGCTGCGCCAACGCCGTTTTGATGCTGCGAATGCGTTCGGTCCTTGCCCGATTCATATACCGATAATAGGTAAGTACCCGCGCAAGGTTTGTGGGATCTTTTTGGTTCAATAGCATTTTTACATACTCCTGGCGGCCCAGGAGGTAGGCGGCGCGGGCCTGATGTTCCAGGCCCTCAAACTGGACACCTAGCTTCCGCCGTTCACGCGCGGCACGTTGGCGCAGGCGTTCAAGCTTTCTATTGTCCGCTTTAAGGCGGGCATTGAGCTGTCTCAGATTGCGCAACAGGGCGCCGATTTGGCGCTCCAGTGTTTGCACTTCTTCACGTACGGCGTCACGCCTGCCGCGCGTCTCATTGAGTTGTTGTTGCAGGGTCTGAATACGGGCGCGCAACTGTTGCAACCGCGCCTCGTCCGCAGGCTGGGGCTGGGCGGCGGCGAGCATGCTTGTTGCCAGCAGTAATAGTCCGCCGATTCTAAGTACGTGCCCGGCAAGGGAAGTGTAAGGCGAGGAAGGCCGGGATCTATCCGTGACGCTCAGCCGAAGCCACCTTTTCGTTTTCACTGGGAAGCCCGATCAAGCTCCGGCCGCTCATCTCAGGCGGAATCGGAAGCCCCAAGAGGTGCAGCAGGGTCGGCGCGATGTCTTCGAGTGCGCCGTTGTCGGCCATGACGGCGTCGCGGCCCACGTAGACCAGCGGCACCGGGTTGGTGGTGTGGGCGGTATGCGGTTGACCGGTTTCAAAATCGAACATTTGCTCGGCATTGCCGTGGTCGGCGGTGAGCAGCATCTCGCCCCCGGTCGTTTGCACGGCTTCCAGGATGCGCCCCAGACAACCATCCAATACCTCGATGGCTCGCACTGTGGCATCAAAGTCGCCGGTGTGGCCGACCATGTCGGGATTGGCGAAATTGCAGATGATGACATCGTAGCGGCCGCCGTTGACGGCCTTGACCACCTCATCAGTTACCTGCGGCGCGCTCATTTCAGGCTTCAGGTTATAAGTCGGGACGTCCGTGGGCGAGGGGATCAGGATGCGGTCTTCAAACTCAAAGGGCGTTTCCACGCCGCCGTTAAAAAAGAAGGTTACATGGGCGTACTTCTCCGTTTCGGCGATACGCAATTGATGTTTGCCGAGACCGGCCAGGTATGCCCCCATGACGTTGCGCAGGCGCTCCGGCGGGAAGGCCACCGGCACATTGAACTCGGAGTTGTACTCGGTCAGGCTGATGAACGCCCCAAGCTTCGGCGCGGCCTTGCGCTCGAAGGCATCGAAGTCTTTATCGATAAAGGGACGCGTGATCTGGCGCGCGCGGTCGGAGCGGAAATTCATGAAAATCAGGACATCGCCGTCCTCTATCACCACCGGTTTATCAACCGCCCCGAGGGCGCCCCCCCTTGCATTTGAGGCATCCCCCGGGGGCGGGAGGATCGCCGTCCCCTTGACGAATTCATCGGTTTCACCGCGGGCATAGGCCATCTCCAGGGCCGCGGATGCCGTGGGCGCGGTATATTGCGCTTCCCCCAGTGTCATGAGGTCATAGGCGGCCTGGACGCGCGGCCAGCGGTGATCCCGGTCCATGGCATAGTGACGGCCGATGACCGAGGCGAAGCGACCGCGCCCAAGTTTCGCAAACTTGGCTTCCATGGCCTTGATGGAGACACTCGCGCTTTGCGGGGGGGTGTCGCGCCCGTCCAGAAAGGCGTGGAGGTAGAGTTTGTCCATGCCGCGCCGGGCGGCCAGCTCGACCATGGCGTGGATATGGTTTTCGTGGCTGTGGACGCCGCCGGGAGACAACAGGCCCATGATATGCACCGCTTTTCCGGACTGGAGGGCCAGATCGACGGCGTCGGTCAGGGTTTTATTGCTAAAAAATGTGCCGGTCGTGATGGCGCGATTAATGCGGGTATATTCCTGGTAGACCACGCGTCCGGCCCCGAGGTTCAGATGGCCGACCTCGGAATTGCCCATCTGGCTGGACGGCAACCCGACGGCGGCCTCGGAGGCGTGGATCAGGGTGTGGGGATATTTCTGCCACAGGGCGTCCCACGTGGGAGTGCGGGCGGTGACGATGGCGTTGTATTGGGTATCTTGGCGGTAACCCCACCCATCCATGATGATTAGAATCAGGGGCTTAGGGATAAATGGCATGCACTATTGCTCGAAATCACTTGTAGTAATATTAGGATCTTTTAAAATTCATTAATATTATTGTATATTGTTTTGATATGAGAAGGCAGTATAAATCTCCGCCGATAGTAAAATGCAGGGGGGGGGAGACCCACTAAAATTATTGAACCATTAATTAATCATTGCGAGGCTTGAAATATGAGCGTGACCGCCGAAACTGTCAAAGAGTTTTTGATTACCAACGAAGAAGATATCCACCACGCCGCGCGCGCCCTTAAGGCGATGGCCCACCCACTGCGCCTCAAGATCCTTTGTATCCTGGGCGGCACCACGGAGGTCAGTGTTCAGGATATCGTGGATCAGGTCGGCACCTCGCAAAGCAACATCTCCCAACATCTTTCGATTCTGCGCGACAAGGGCATTTTGGGCGCCCGCAAGGACGCCAACAAGGTTTATTACCGGATCGGCGACGCCAAAATCCTCAAGCTCATCGGCGCCCTGCGCGAAGCATTCTGTACCGCGATTACGCATTAGATTACGCATTATATGATGATGCGTTGAGTCGGGGGGAATCCCCCGTACGTGAGGCGCCCGTTCGCACCGCGGTAGCGCCGGTTCGGCAACCCCTCTTACACCTGCTTGCCTAGTCGCCTTCTTTTGCCTTAGAGTCGGGTAAAAGTCGAAGGATCTATTTCGCCGTGGTTATGCAATTTGTCATTAATAATTGGTATCTGTTTGTGGCGCTGGTGGTGGTTTTGGTTTTATTGTTTGCCGGGCCGCTCGGCCAGTTTATGCATGGCATTAAGAATGTGAACGCCACGCAGGCGATTCAGCTGCTGAATCGAGACGCCGGAATAATGCTCGACGTTTGCGAGCCACAGGAATACAAGGCCGGCCACATCCCGAATGCCGTTAATGTTCCGCTTTCTTCCATGAAGACCCGCTTGAAGGAACTGGAAAAGTACAAAAATAAACCGATCGTGGTCAGTTGTCGCGACGGCAATCGCTCCATTAAAGCGGCGGTGATCCTGCGCAAAAACGGTTTCAACACGGTCTTTTCGCTTGCCGGGGGGTTGGTTGCGTGGCAGCGGGAAAATTTGCCGCTGGACAAGGGCGTTTCCTGAAATAAAACGGCATAAATAAATAGAGAGGGCGAATAAGTGGCGGAACAAAGTACAGAAACGGAGCAAGACATCGTTTTTCATCTGGAGAAAATCTACATTAAGGATATTTCCTATGAGGCGCCGGGTGCGCCCGTGGCCTTCCTGCAGCAGGATGGTCCGGTTCCGCAGCTCAACGTCCAACTGAGCATCGAGCATGCACAACTGGATCCGGAAGAAGGTTTCTATGAAGTGGTGTTGTCGGTGACGGCCACTACCACACGCAATGATAAAACCCTTTTCCTGGTCGAGCTTCAACAGGCCGGGGTGTTTCAGATCACCGGCCTTACGGACGAAGGGATTGAAAAAACCCTGGAAATCGGTTGTGCCCATATCCTGCTTCCATTCGCCCGCGAGGCCATCAACGACCTTGTGAGCAAAGGCGGTTTTCCGCAATTATTGCTGAGTCCGATTAATTTTGAAGCGCTGTATGAACAAAAGAAGGCGGCGCAAAAAAAGCAAGCCCAACAGTGAGTCGTTGTGTACGGCGGCGGGAGAAAAGTATCGCGCGCGAGGTGTATAATTTTCTAGCCCTTCGCTTTTGAAATAATGCCCGCTGACGCCAAATCTTCAATCGCTGTCCTGGGTGCTGGAGCATGGGGCACGGCGCTTGCCGTATTGTTGGCGCGTAATAATCAGACGGTCCTGCTCTGGGGCCATGATAAGCAGCATTTGGCGAGCCTCGATCGCGAACGGGAAAATACCGTTTATCTTCCGGGCGTACCGATTCCGGAGCAGGTGCACATTCGCGATGAGCTTGGCGACATTGCTCAAGCCGCATTGCACTTTCTGGTGGCGGTGCCGAGTCACGCCTTCCGATCCACCTTGCAGTTGTTGCCGTCGCGGTTTTCGAGCACGGCGATCTTCGCCTGGGCGACCAAGGGCCTGGAACCGGGAACCGGCGAGTTGCTGGGGCAGGTGGCCACTGAAGTGCTGGGAGATCGGACCGCGTTGGCTGTCGTGTCCGGCCCGACCTTTGCCGCCGAGGTGGCCCGAGGCCTTCCGACGGCCCTGACCGTGGCGGCGGATGGCGAGGGTGCCGCCGAAACCGTCGCCGGTTGGCTGCGTAATGATCGGGTGCGCGTTTACACCAGCCGCGATATGGCCGGCGTGCAATTAGGCGGTGCCATCAAAAACGTGATGGCGATTGCCACCGGCATCAGTGACGGCTTGGGGCTCGGCGCCAACGCCCGCGCCGCGTTGATCACGCGCGGACTCGCGGAGCTGACACGTCTGGGGGTGGCCATGGGCGGCATGAAGGAGACCTTCATGGGACTCACGGGGGCCGGTGATTTGATTCTGACCTGCACCGACGACACCTCACGCAACCGCCGGGTGGGATTGGCGCTCGGCAAAGGTGAAAAACTATCCGCCATCTTGACCGAACTCGGGCAGGAGGCCGAGGGCGTCGCCACCGCACGCGAGTTGTACAGACTCGCCAAGCGCCTGCGTGTCGAGATGCCCATCACCGAGCAGGTATACCGCGTATTGTATGAGAACCTTCCGCCCCAGGAAGCCGTCGAGCTTTTGCTTAAGCGCGAACCGCGCCGGGAATAAGAGCGTTTACCGCTGATGTTATTGGCGTCTTGGCGGTAAAAATTATTACCTTCCGCCGGCAAAGCCTAACTGGCGCCAGGCCTCGTACACCACCACGGCCACGGTATTGGCCAGGTTAAGACTGCGATTGTGGGGCAGCAGCGGTAGCCTCAGGCACAGTCCATCCATCATGGTGTCCAGTATCTTTGCCGGCAATCCCCGTGTTTCGGGGCCGAACAGAAACGCGTCATCCCTCTGGTACTTGAGATCGGTGTAACGCCGTTTCGCGCGGGTGGAGAAGGCAAGCAGCCGCGGCGGCCGGACGCGTTCCACAAACGCCTCCAGGTTCGGGTAGGTATGAACCTCCGCCCATTCGCGGTAGTCCAGGCCGGCCCGTCTGAGCGCCTTGTCGTCCAAGGCAAATCCCAGAGGCTCGATGAGATGGAGCCGTGCGCCGGTGTTGGCGCACAACCGCATGATATTGCCGGTATTCGGGGGGATTTCGGGTTGATAAAGCACGATGTGAAACATTTGCCGGGCGTTCCTGGGTTTTCTTTTTTGAATTATGCGCACCTCCAGAGGAACTTGCGATAACCTTGGTGACAAGCCCCCAACAATAGTTTGCGCCTCCAGCTCCGTAAATGACCCTCCCTGGACCTGTTCCTTCGCATCTGGCCCGAAATTTGCAAAATTTCGGGGGTTAAACCCAAGGCAGCGCCCCCAATCCAGTCAAAGCGCTGGTTTTTGGCCTTTTATGTTATAGAGTTAGAGCAGTATTCCATCATTTAAAGTTAAGTTTCATCGGCAAGGAGCAGGCATGGCGGTATCCACGGCCGAACGGCCCAAGAAAATCCGGATCGGCGATCTTCTGATCGCGCACAAGGTGATTTCCCAGGAGCAGCTGAACGCGGCCCTGGCGGAGCAGAAAAAAAGCGGTCGCAAGCTCGGGCGCGTGCTGGTCGAGAACGGGTTTATTTCCGATGATCAATTGTTGACGTTTTTGTCGCAACAGCTGGGCATTCCCTATATCGATCTCAGGCGTTACAACTATAAACCCGAAACCGTCCGCCTGATCCCGGAGGCGCACGCCCGCCGCTTCCGGGCAATCGCGCTCGAGGACGGCCCTGACGGCCTGCTCGTCGGCATGGCCGATCCCACCGACATCTTTGCCTACGACGAGCTTTCACGGGTGCTGCGCCGCCCGCTGCGACTGGCCGTGGTCAAGGAAGCTGAGCTGTTAAAGACCATCGACCGGGTCTACCGCCGCACCGAAGAGATCAGCGGGCTTGCCCAAGAGCTTGAACAGGAATTGTTTGGGGCGGGCGTGGACCTGGGAGAGCTTGCGGAAACCGAGGGCCTCACCGACGCGCCGGTGGTAAAACTTTTACAAAGCGTGTTCGAAGACGCCATTCAGGTGAATGCCTCGGATATTCATATCGAGCCGGACGAAAAGGAACTGCGCATCCGTTTTCGCCTTGACGGCGTATTACGGGTGCAGACCACGGCGGACCGGCGTATCGCAGGCGCCATGGTGTCGCGTATCAAGCTGATGGCGGGGCTCGATATCTCGGAAAAACGCCTGCCGCAGGACGGCCGCGCCAACGTGCGCGTGCACGACAAGAATATCGACGTCCGCGTATCCACCATGCCGGTCCAGTACGGGGAGTCAGTGGTATTGCGGCTGCTGAATCAATTTACCGGAATACTGAAGCTGGATCATCTTGGGATGCCGCCGAAAATGCTTCAGCGTTTCCGCCGCATGATACACAGCCCGAGCGGAATGGTGCTGGTGACCGGCCCCACCGGCAGCGGCAAGACCACCACCCTCTACGGCGCGCTCAAGGAACTCAACCGTCCGGAATTCAAGATCATGACCGTGGAAGACCCGGTTGAATACCGTCTGCATGGTATCAACCAGGTACAGGTGAATCCCAAGATCAATTTGTCATTCAGCCGGGTGCTGCGCTCCATGCTGCGCCAGGATCCGGATATCATCCTTGTCGGTGAAATGCGCGATCAGGAGACGGCCGAAATCGGTCTGCGCGCCGCCATGACCGGCCACCTCGTGCTTTCCACCCTGCATACCAATGATGCCGTTTCCACGGCCTTGCGTCTCATCGACATGGGCGTGGAGCCGTACATGGTTGCCGCCTCCCTGCGCGGCATTGTGTCGCAGCGTCTGGTACGTCGTATCTGTGAGAGTTGCTCGGAACCCGATAATCTCAGCCCCGCCATGATGGCCGTTGTCAGGGCCGAGGCCGGCGACAAGGCCGATTCCCTCCAATTCAAGCGCGGGCGCGGATGCAGCCACTGCAATGCCACCGGTTATCAGGGCCGCATCGGGGTGTTTGAATTGCTGGAAATGGACGATGCGCTGATAGAGGCCATGCACACCGGTGATCCCCAGCAATTCGCCGCGGCGGCAAAGAGGCAGCCCGGCTACCAGAGCCTGCGTCGCAGCGCGATCGTGCTGGCGGCTCAGGGGCATACCACCATGGATCAGGTCGTGCGCGCGACCTACGGGATCGAAGATTAGCCATGCCGGTGTTCGAGTACAAAGGGCGTAACCAGCGCGGTGAAGCGGTCAAGGGAAACATCGAGGCCGTCTCCCCCGAGGCCGTCGCCACCCAATTGTTCAACAGCGGCATTACCCCCATCGATATCGTGCTCGCCAGAACCGGTCAGGATGTCCTGGGCGCTTTGCGCGGCAAGCTGGGCGGCGGCAAGGTGCAGCTGATCGACCTCGTGCTCTTCAGTCGTCAGATGTACACCCTGTTGAAGGCCGGTGTTCCCATCATGCAGGCTTTAAAGGGCTTGCGTGAGTCCACCCACAATCAGGTACTTGCCGACGTGATCGGAAACATCAGCGAGAGCCTGGACGCCGGTCTGGATCTGACCGGTGCCCTCAAACGCCACCCACAAGTTTTTTCCTCGCTTTATATCAGCATGATTCAAGTCGGCGAAACCACGGGTAGCTTGCCCGAGGCGTTTCTTCAGCTTGCCGGCTACCTGGAGCGGGAAAAGGACACGCGCGACCGCATCAAGGCGGCAACCCGTTATCCGTTTTTTGTGCTCCTGGCCATGGTCATCGCCATGTTCATCATCAATATTTTCGTAATCCCGGCCTTTGCCAAGGTGTATGCCGGCTTTCGCCTCGACCTCCCGTGGGCGACCAAGCTTCTGATTGCCACCTCGGATTTCACTGTCGCCTATTGGCACATGATACTGATCGGTGTCGTTATAAGTATCATCGCGATCCGGATCTACATCCGCACGCCCGACGGGCGTTACCGCTGGCATAAACTGAAGCTCAAGATGCCGGTCGTCGGCAAGATCATTTATAAGGCCACCTTGGGCCGGTTCGCCAACGCGCTCGCGGTGATGATCAAATCCGGCATTCCCATCGTGCAGGGGATGACGGTGGTCAGTCGCGCGGTGGACAACGATTACATCAGCGAGCGCATCGTGCAAATGCGCGACGGCATCGAGCGCGGCGAGACCATTGCCCGCACCGCCGCCGCCACGGGGATGTTCCCGCCGCTGGTGAACCAGATGATCGCCGTGGGCGAGGACACCGGCGCGGTCGATGAACTCATGTTCAATGTCGCCGACTACTACGACCGTGAGGTGGATTACGACATCAAGAACTTAAGCGGCGCCATTCAGCCGCTCCTGATCGTCGTGCTGGGGGCTTTGGTGCTGATCCTGGCGCTTGGGGTGTTTTTGCCGATGTGGGATCTGGTGCAGGTGGCACGCTAAGGGTAAAACGCGAGCGCGCCCATAACATTTAAGAAACTGGACAAGGTGTCATTCATAACTTATTGTATTTATATGGGCCACCGGCCTACAGCGGGATGGGTTGGCCGATGACAAAAGCGGCTCAAAACAAAGCAGAGCTTAGGAGTAAGCAGAAATATTGGCGGACAGGCCGCGGGTTTTCGCTGTTGGAGCTGGTTGTGGTGATTGTGATCATCTCCATTCTGTTGGTGTTGGCTATTTCGCGCCTGTTGCGGTTGCAAGTGGATGCCGAGCGGGTGGCGATGGAGACCGTGGCCGGGACGCTGAGAAGCGCGATTGGCATAAAGGTTGCAGAACATATCGTGCAGCAGGACATCGCCGGGCTGAGCAGGTTTCAGGGGAGCAACCCGATGGACCGGCTGGCCGAGGTACCAAAGAATTATCTCGGCGAGTTGAACGGGGTGGATCCGGCGACCCTGGAGGACGGCAACTGGTATTTTGATAAACGCAGCCGGACGTTGGTGTACCTCGTGCGCAACAAAGGTTTTTTTTCCGGCGGGTTGCCGGATCCGCCGCGCGCCAGGTTCGCCGTTAGGCTGGTCTATACTGACAGGAACGGAAACGGGGTTTTTGACCAGGGCGTGGATGCCATAGAAGGCTTGCAGTTGGCGGTGGTCGAACCTTATACGTGGACGAAGTGAGTCTGGATTTCTTTTCCGTGTTAACTATTTTTTTTAATGGCAGGAGAAACAACATGAAACAGCAGCAACTGGGATTTACCCTGATCGAATTGGTATTGGTGATCGTGATCCTGGGCATTCTTGCGGCGACGGCCTTCCCGCGTTTTGCCGATCTCAGTACCGATGCGCGCAGGGCGGCGCTACAGGGAATGGCGGGCGGTGTCCGCAGCGCCGCAGCGCTGGCGCACGCGACGCAGCTGGCTCAGGGGCTTGCCTCGAATACGACGATAACCATGGAGGGCACCAACGTGACCATGGTGAACGGCTATCCGACGGCGGACGCCAATGGAATCGAAGCAGCGCTCATGGATATGACGGGCTTCACCGGCGCAGGTGGTGGTGCGGGTGCGGGTGTAACCCGCAGTCTTCAGAAAAACGGAGCCCCTGACCCTGCGACTTGCGATGTGAACTATACTTCGTCAACAGGCGCCTTTCCTGGGGTGGCTCTCGTGTCTACCGGTTGTTAAAGTATTTCCCAAGCGCGGTAAAGACTGGGTGCCCGGCGGCACCCAGTCTTTTGTTTTTAGCCATATTAATCGTTATGCAAACTAGCTCCTTTGTCGGTGACATTGGCTAACACATCACCCAGACATTGGTTGGTGTGGGTATCCCCTATCATATTTATTGCTGCGCTTGTTACCGCGCTTTTTTTTCAGGGGTTTCAGGTCGATTTTCTTTTTGCGGCCCAGCTCTTACTGCTCATATGGCTGTTGCGAATCTTCTGGCAGTGTTACGACCGAGGGTTTGTTGTGCCCAGGAGTGGGTTGGCGCTGACCTTGACGCTGTTGTGGGCCTGGTTTGGTATCACGATTGTCTGGAGCCGGGTACCGCACTTAAGCATTTTCAACTTCTGGTGGCTGGGCAGTCTGCCCCTGGCCTTCTGGCTTTACACTCTGGCGCCTGACCGGCCGCGTATCTGGCGGTATCTGGCGAGCCTGGTGTTGATCATGGGTTTGACACTGGCACTTGTTGCCGTTTATCAGCTGCTGTTGCTCAATGAATCACCCCGGTCGGTATTTTTGAATATCAATCTGCATGCCGCGCTACTGAACCTGATTGCCCTGCCTACCGCGGGCTATTTTCTTGCGACGCACGCATCAGCGAACCGAGACCGATATAAAAGATTTTCAGCTATTTTGGCAGCCGCCTTCTTCGTTTTGGTTTTTGCCGTTATGTTGGCGAGAGGACGGGGAGCGTCAATTGCCTTATTCCTAGGTTTGGGCCTGCTGCTGTTCGTGGCTTACAGACACGTTCCCAGGAAAGCGGTGGGTCTATTGGTCGGGCTCGGAATCGCTGCCTTTTTGTTGGCGAACGCAATTTGGCAAGGAGAGGTGTTCGATCGGCTCGAGACACTTGCCGATCCCGTTAATGCCGGCGTGCCGCGGTTTCTTATCTGGCAGCGGGCCTGGGATCTTCTCGGGGCCGCGCCCTGGTGGGGCATCGGTCTTGGCACCTTCGCGCTCGTGTTCCCACCGTACCGCCACCCGGAGGATAGGAGCGCCGGCTTTTTCGTGCACAACGACTATTTGCAGATCTGGATCGAGGCGGGCCTGCCGGGATTGCTTTTACTTATTGCGACCTTGGTCTCGGTCCTGTGGTTGTTTGTGCGTACCGTGCGCAGAGGAGATGTTCCTGCGTCAACAAAGATCGAAATGGCCGGGCTGTTTTTCGGCCTGTTTGCCCTTGCTTTACATAGTCTCGTCACGTTCAATTTTTACGTTATGACCACGCTGATAGTCAGCGGCACCATGCTTGGTCGTTTGCACGAACTAGGCATGCACCCCAGACAAAGAGCTTATTGGCGGATCGAGCCCGTAAGGTGGTTCAGTCCCGCGGCGTATCGTATCCTCACGCTCCTGGTATTCTTATTTCCACTAACTTACTTTGCTTCTGTCAGCTTGTCCGCGCGCGAAACCGAAAACGGGATCGAGCAGGCAAAACAGGGCTTTTTGATCGAAGCGGATAAGTCGCTTGTGCGCGCCTCACGCCTGTATCCTTACGCCGACAATATTTTGGTAAGCCGCGCCGATCTATACAGGCACGTACTCGCCAAAATGCCGCAGTGGGCACAAGATGAACGAAGGACGTTGTTCAATCAGAGTCGTGAGCTGCTCGATGAGGCTCAACGCCTAAATCCTTTGCGGCCCGTGAACTTTCTTGTGCGCGGTACCCTTTTGCAGGAGAACCCCGAACTGGCCGGCGAGGATTGGGCGGAACGGGCGGCGAGCGCTTTCCAGCATGCCTTGAGATTGAACCCACGTTTTTACGCGGCGCGCCTGACTTACGCGAAGTTCTTGTTGGCCCGGGATAAAACCAACGAGGCCCGACAGGTTCTCGAGGACGGAATGCACTACTGGTATCCCGAGTACGACGACCTCGTACCTTATTTCGCCTTGACGGCAAAACTGCGCGCAGCCGCAGGCGACGGGGAAGGGGCCAAACAGCTTCGAGAGAAGATAGATCGTTCGCTGAAAAATTCCGGGTGGAAATGGGTACCTCGCCCGGAGCAGGCAAAACTCCTGGAGGCGCGCAGGAACTCCAGGTAGGGATCCGGCGCAAGGCAGGGCGCCATGTCGCACATGGCGCTCCGTTTTATTTGTGTGGCCATGCCGATATAGAACAATTTGAATTTACCATCCCCTGACGCATCCATGACAGCAACACCGCAACAATACGCCTCCCCGGCGGTTGCCCTCGCTCTTTTTACTGGCGCACTGGCCACGGCGCTGTTTTTTAACGGCGTGCGTATCGACTTGTTTGCATTGGCGCTTGTTTTTCTCGTGCTTTGGCTGGGACAGGTGGCATGGCAGGGGTACGACACGGGGTTTCCGGTTCCCAAAACACCGTTGGTCCTCTGTCTGCTTCTTTTCTGGTTGTGGCTGGCGGTTTCGCTCGCCTGGAGCCGGGTTCCCTATGTCAGTGTCATCAATTTCTGGTGGGTGGGCAGCCTGCCGCTGGTATTCTGGCTGTATACCTTGGCGCCGGACCGTGACCGCCTCTGGCCGTGGTTATCGGGAGTGGTCGGTTTGACGGCCATTATCCTTGCGTTAGTGGCTTTGTATCAGTTATTTGTTTTGGAGGTGGACCCACGTTCCGCGTTTTTGAATCGCAATTCCCATGCAGCCTTTCTAACGCTTGTGACCGTACCGATCGCCGCCCGTTTTTTGTTGTTAAACGCAAAGCGGCAAGTTTTAAATTACTGGCTGACACTGGCTGCGCTGTCCGTGCTCTTGTTTGCAATCGCCATCACCGGCGGCCGCGGCGTCACGCTGAGCGGTCTGATCGCCGTGGGCATAGTGGTATTGGTTGCCCGCCGTCATGTTCCCAAACAAAGGATTATTACCCTGCTGGCCGTCATGGTGGGCGTCTATATCTTGGCCAATGTACAACTACATGGATTTGTCGCGGAACGCCTGGGGAGCATATTCAACCCCGCCAGCGCGGGCCACGACCGGTTTCTGATTTGGGAAGGCGCCTGGCGAATGCTGATGGATGCACCGTGGCTTGGCATCGGGTTGGGGACGTACTGGCTGTTCTGGCCGCCGTATCGCCATCCCGCCGACAGCAGCGGCGGTTTCTTTGTGCATAACGATTATCTGCAAATCTGGATCGAGACGGGTCTGCCAGGCCTGTTACTTTTGCTCGCCGTTCTTGTTTCGGTTTTGTATTTGTTTATACGCATATTGAAACAACCCCGCCTGGATGCATCCGTTAAGATCGAGATGGCCGGTCTGTTCGGCGGCCTGTTCGCCGTCGCGCTGCACAGCTTCGTCGATTTTAATTTTTACACACTCCCGACCCTGCTGGTCGTGGGACTTATTCTGGCCCGCTTGCATTCCCTCTATGTCACATACACCGGAGTGAATGTTTTGGTTTTGAACCCTTCCCGGATTTTCGGGCAAAGGGGTTACCGGCTGATCGCAATGCTGTTGCTGGTTCTGCCGCTGATTTATTTTTCCTCGCTTGGGTTCTCCGCCTTATTGACGGAAAAAGCAAAGCGTCTGGCGGCGCAGGGAAGATGGGTGGAAGCCGACAGCACGTTCCTGCGCGCTGCGCGGCTGCTGCCCCTGTCCGACGTGGCGCTGGTTACGCATGCGGACATGATAAGACAGGCCATGAACAACCTGCCGCCGTCGGCCGACAAACATAAAAAGGTGTTGTTTACGGAGACATTAAATCTGCTTGAGCAAGCGGAGCGCCTGAATCCGGTCCGCACGCTCATTTTCATGATTCGGGGGCAGCTTTATCAATACAATCCCGACGTCGCCGGCAAGGATTGGGCGAAACATGCAGCCCGGGCCTATCAGACGGTCCTTAAGCTTAATCCCCGCTTTCATCCCGCCCGCACCTACTACGCACAGATTCTACTTAAACAGGGGAAGACCGCCGCCGCGAAAGCGGTGTTGGAAGCCGGCATTAATTACTGGTATTACCCCGGTCCGAACGTCATCCCCTACTATGCCCTGACGGCCGAACTGCGGCGCCGGGCCGGCGAACAGGAAGCGGCCGCCGCGCTGGAGAAGAGGATCGACGAAATCCGACGCCGGGCCGGGCCCAAACCCACCTACCTCGAATCGCTGACGCCCCCCGGCACCTCCGATTAGCCGGCCCGAGGGCCTTTTCGCCCGATTTTCCCTGTTTTTCGCATACCGCCCCTGTTTTCCCTCCGGAATTAAGGTGCATCTGGCCCGGGTTTTGCTAGATTTAATTGGGTCCCTTGCGCGCAAGCCGTTTCAGCATGCCATGATGAAAAACCGCGGTTTTACGCTCGTCGAACTGGTAGTCGTTATAGTGCTGGTGGCCATTTTGGCGTTTACGGTGATTCCCCGCTTTTCACGCGGGACCATCGGTTTCGGCGGCAAGCTGGACCAGCTTGCCAGTGATCTCCGCTATGCCCAATCCTTGTCCATGACCCGCGGAGAGCGCCACTGTCTTCATGTGGTGTCGTCCGGCAGTTATGTGATCAGAAACAACAATTGCACCGACGCCGTTATTCACCCTGCGACCGGGTCTTCAAACCCTATCACCGTCAGTGATGTTTCCCTCACGGCGACAAATCTTTCCGTCACCGACAAGATCGAATTTGACGGCAAGGGGAGGCCCACCACATTTACACTCACTTCGTGCGATACCGTCATCTCTGTGACCGGGGACGGCGAAACGCGCACGATAAGCCTCTGCCCGGAAACGGGAAGGGTGGCGGTTCAGTGAGCCCGATTATGAAGACCGGTTTTTCACATGCCACGTTTGAACGGGGCGTCACCCTGGTTGAGTTGATCGCGTTCATCGTGATTGTCAGCGTAATCGTTGCCGGCCTCATGGCTGCTTTCAGCGATTCCCTGCGAGGAACGGGTGTATCGCGATATGTCACCCAGGCGATACAGATGGCGCAGGAACGGACGGAATTGATTCTGGGGCAGAAACACCGGCTCGGCTTCACTGCGTTTAACGCTTCGACCTATGATCCCTGTCTCATAGCCGGCAGCCCGCCTGAGGCATGCACTGTAATAGATTCAAGATTTACGGTGACTTCCAGCCTGGCGATCAATACCAGCACCGCGGACATTACGGTAACGGTAACCGGACCGGACGGCACGAACGTTCCCATCCAAACCCGGGTAACGGATTATTGATTATGAAAGTTTTTCGCATCCAATCTTTGACGGGCGCAAGGCATTGTTTCCCGCGGTACCGCCGGGGTATCGGGAAGGTTTGTCACCTCCCTTGTTTTGGTGCTGTGCAAGGTAACAAGAGTATCACCACCACACGGTGCAGAGGTGTGACGCTCATCGAAATGGTGGTGGTGATTATTCTCCTTGGTATTGTTTTCGCCATCGGCAGCATGCTGATAAGTCATGCCTTTCGCTCCTATTTTGCCGGTCGGGACATTACCGATGCCGAGTGGCAAGGGCGCATCGCGATGGAGCGCATGACCCGGGAGCTGCGGGCGGTGCGCGCGCCGCCGGACCTCACAATCAGTCCCGGCAACGAGATCACTTTCAATGATACCGCCGGCAACACCGTACGTTTCTATCTCAACGGCACTACGCTTACGCGCAGCGAGGGCGGTACCACCAATGCGGTACCGCTGGCTGACAAGATCAATAGCCTCAATTTTTATTATTTGCAAGAGGACGGCGAGACGGCGGAAACAAGCACTGCCTCGAATGTGTATTACATATCGGTCAAGCTCAGGGTGGTGGATGACAATTATGATGAAACCCTGCGCGCGACCGTGCGTCCTCGACATTTCGAGAAGCTCCAATGAAACAACGCGCCCAACAACAAGGTTTTCTGCTAATCGCCGCGGTGGTGCTGATCGTGGTGGGTGCCGTGTTGGCGACGGTCATCGCTTTTCTCTATGCCACCAGCGGCCAGTCCGGCGTTGATCATCTGCGTTCCGCCCAGGCCTTGTTTATCGCCGAATCCGGCCACGAGCGCGGCGTGCGGGCGTTGCTCGCGCCGCCGCTCGGCGAACGCATCGCCTGTTCTGACATCACCGGCGACGCCAGCCTGACCAACGTTGCTTACGGTAAGGGGGAGTACACCGTCACGGAGACCAACAGCGGGGTCGCCTTATACAACGGCGGCACCACGGCAAGCCCCAGCGTGGTTACCTTGAGTGCCGACATTACTGCCGGTCAAACAACCATCCCCGTCAGCGCCATCACCGGCTATGCACGGCCGGTGGCGTCGGATGACCCGGCAGGGGGAAGGGTCCTGATCGACCGCGAAGTGATCGACTACAGCGATATCTCCAATGATGCCGCGCAATGCGGTGCGGTAGCCACCCCCTGTCTGTTGGGCGCGCAGCGGGGCCGCG
Organism: Acidiferrobacterales bacterium; assembly: GCA_015492195.1. Lineage (GTDB taxonomy): Bacteria > Pseudomonadota > Gammaproteobacteria > Acidiferrobacterales > Sulfurifustaceae > S146-88. Next base: position 4,155 of record WGFP01000022.1, on the reverse strand, counting down.
ACGGGACCACCGCCGCAAGCCACGCGAGCGGTACCCGCCTGGGGCAGTATCAATGCAATCTTAAGTCCGAGGCCGGCGTTCCCACCCTGACAGCGGATGACAGGGGCAAGCGTACGCTGCAACAGGGCGTGCAGTTGCAGGAAGCGTGGGCGGTGGGTGCGGTGACCGGCGGCGCCACCGGGGATTTCAACGCCGTTTATTGCACCGCCAGCAATAACTGTTGGGCGGTGGGAGATGACGGTGATATCGCTCGGTGGGACGGCGCCAAATGGAGCAATGTAACTTCGCCGACCGGCCAGAATATCAATGATGTGTTCTGTGTTGCCGCCAACGACTGTTGGGCGGTGGCGGATCGCAGTGGCAATAATTTCGTGTTCGTGCGCTGGAACGGCACCACTTGGTCCACGGTTACTGTGCCCAGTGGCAATCGCGCAAATCTCAATGGCGTTTATTGTACCGCCGGCAACAACTGCTGGGCGGTGGGCGACCGCCGCAACAACCGCTTCATCATCACTCGTTGGAACGGCGCCGTCTGGTCGGATGCCTCGATCCCCGACCCCCCCGGCCCTATCGGTGAAGTCGATTTGAACGCTGTCTACTGTGTCGCCGCCAACGATTGTTGGGCGGTGGGTGACCGTCAGGGAAACTACTTTTCTTTTGTGCGCTGGAACGGGATTACCTGGACGGCAAGTAGGCAGTTTAGTTTGTTTCGCGAGAATCTCAATGGCGTTTATTGCACCGCCAGCAATAACTGTTGGGCGGTGGGGCAAGACCGTTTCAATACTTTTATGGTCATTATTCGCTGGAACGGCACCACTTGGTTAAATCAGTCTTTCAATCCCCCGGGCAACAGCCGAGATCTCAACGATGTTTTTTGTGCGAGCGCCAACGACTGCTGGGCGGTGGGTGACCGTGACGGAAATAACTTTGTGTTTGCCCGCTGGAACGGCACTGCCTGGTCTAAGTATACGGTGACCGATGCCGCCAACCGCGAGAATCTTTTCGGCGTCCATTGTGTCGCCGCCAACGATTGTTGGGCGGTAGGTGCCGGTGATGCCTTTATTCGGTGGGATGGAGTAAATTGGACGGTACCCACCCCAACCCCGGCGCTTCAGCGCTGGAACACGACCGCCTGGAGTAATGCCGCCGCGTTATTGCCGACCGGCATCGATGATCTGAACGCGGTATCGATGTTGTCTTATGCCGACGGTTGGGCCGTGGGCGACCGCACCGGCGGTAACGCCACCATTATCCGCTGGACCGGCTCAAGCTGGGCGTCCAATCTCCCAAACCCGGCGATCAACCGTAGCTTGGAAGCGGTCCATGCGATTTCGGCTACCGACGCTTGGGCGGTTGGTCGGCGTCGTGGTTGCCCGCCCAACCCCAGTCGCGTGACCATCCTGCGCTGGAACGGCACGGCTTGGCAATGCAGCTCGGTGCCGTCGCGGGCCACGGTCGACGAAAACCTCCGGGGCGTTTTCATGCTGGATACCAATAATGACGGTATGGCTGACGACGGTTGGGCCGTGGGCGACCGCGACGGCGGGAGCTTTACAATTCTGCGCTGGAATAACAGTTGCAGCGGCGCCAGCACTGGCACTAATGCCTGGGCCTATTGTCCGTTGGCCAGTACCAACCGGCAGCGATTGAATAGTGTCTTTTGTGTCGCCGCCAACGATTGTTGGGCGGTGGGGAACAACCGCAACAACCGCTTCATTATTCTGCGCTGGAACGGCACCGCCTGGTCCGACGCCTCGGTTTTGGATGCCGCCAATGACCAGGATCTGAACGATATCTATTGCACGGCCGCGGACAATTGCTGGGCGGTGGGCGACCGGAACGGGAATAATTTTACTTTTGTCCGCTGGAACGGTACGAGCTGGACCGCCGTGCCGTTGACCGATGCCGCCAACCGGGCAAATCTGAACGGCGTAGCTTGCACCACGGCCAACGATTGCTGGGCGGTGGGTGATGAACGTAATAACAATTATATCTTTATGCACTGGGACGGGACCGCATGGACAGCCGAAGTGGTGACCGGTGCCGCCAATAACGAAGACTTGAACGGCGTGGCGTTGATAGGGCACCGGCGGCGTCCCCAGTCGGCGTGGCGAGAAGAATTCCCATAAAAGACTCGGATGCCGGTTCGAATGGCTGACGGAAAAATTTCCCATAAAAACAAGCACATTCCTGGGCGAGGTGGACAAGAAGGGGGGGCAGGCAGAGCCTGACCGACCGGGGAATGGGCCTTAAATACAGCTGCTGACCATCTCAGCGGTGTGACACCTCACCTTCTAATAATCTGAAAAAGCCCATTGACGACAGTATGTTACTTCCTGAATGTTATGCTATTCTTTAAATAGTCGGTTTAACCTTATCTAAATAAGGGGGGCCTAACACGCCCACGGGGAATGTGCGAGTGCGAGAACGCTTCCAAGAGGAGAAAGCCGTTTGTTTTCCTTTTTTAAAAATAAGAGCGTTGGTTCCGGATTGACGGGTGTTGGCCTGCCGCCCGAGGGGGTCTGTATGGTGCGGGTGGAACATCCGGCGGGGCGCCCGGCGGTCACCGAGTTTGATTTTCAGCCGCGGGAAGCGGGCGAAAACCCGGAAAAAACCCTGGCGCGGTTGGCCGATGAATATGACTTGAAGCGCTCCCGCTGCACCACGGTGTTGGATCAGGCGGATTACTCTCTGCTGTTGACCGAAGCGCCGGACGTGCCGGCGGATGAACTTCGTGCCGCCCTGCGCTGGCGCATCAAGGATCTAATTGATTTCCATATCAACGACGCCACGCTCGATGTGTTCGATGTGCCGGGGGAAAACGTCTCCGGGCGGGCGCGACCCATGTACGCCGTTGCCGCGCGCAGTACCGCCATTCAGCAGCGCGTGGATTTGCTGGACGCCGCCGGTGTTAATCTTCAGATCATCGACATTCCCGAGATGGCGCAGCGCAATCTGGCCGCGTTGTTGCCGGAAGACGTTCAAGGTGTCGCCCTCCTGTCTTTCAACTCGGCCGGTGGTTTACTTACGATCACAAAACAATCGGAACTTTACTTGAGCCGCAACTTCGATGTTGGTCTGGAGGCCTTTCAGCTGGGCGGCGATCAACTGAGTTACTTTGATCGCATTGTCCTCGAAGTGCAGCGCTCCCTGGATTATTTTGACAGTCACTTTCGTCAGGCGCCGATCACTCATCTTGTTCTGGCGCCTTTGCCCCAGAATATCCCCGGCCTCGTGGACCATCTTAAAGCGAATCTGAACGTGAACGTCTACGTCATGGATTTGATGAAACTGGTGGATTGCCGGCAAGAGATCGCACCCGCGGTGCAGGCGAGGTGCTTCACGACCATCGGCGCCGCGCTGCGCCAGGAGGTGGCGGCCCTGTGAGCCGGCAGCAGGTCAACCTCTATCAGCCGATCTTTCGCAAGCAGAAGAAAAAATTCTCTGCGAAGGCCATGTTACAGGCTTCCGCCGCGGTGGTGGTTGGCATTGTGTCGTTGTACGCCTATACCCAGTGGCATGTGATCCAGTTGCAGAATGAATTGAAACAGGCGGACAAACAACTCGCCGCGGTGAATGAACGATTGGAGAGCGTGACGCAAAAATTCGGCGGGCGGTCCAGGGGCGAGTCCCTGCAAGACAAGATTGATCGCCTGGAGAGGCAGGTTCGGGGGAGGCAACGCATCCAGGAAATTCTGCGGCGCGGAATATTCAGCAACACCGAAGGGTTCTCCGATTACTTTGCCGCTTTTGCCCGGCGGCATATCCCCGGCGTCTGGTTGACGGGCTTCGACATCATCGGTGCGGCGGAAGAAATGCGCCTGCAGGGCCGCAGCACAAATCCGGAAATTGTGCCGCGCTATATGCAAAGGCTTTCGGCCGAGGAGAGTCTGAACGGTATCGAGTTTCATGTGTTCCAGATGACCCGGCCGCAGGTGGGCGGCAAGCAGGCGTCATACGTGGAATTCCTGGCGAAGACCACCGGTAGTTCGGATGCGGAGGAGGAGCCGTGATCGCGCAGTTCAAGGCCGAGATTAAGAAGTATACGGATCGGATCGACGCCCTTTCGTTGCGCGAGCGCGGTCTGATTTTTGTCGCCACCCTGGTGGTGTTGTATGTGTTTGCGGTCAATGTGTTGTTTGTGCCGCTGCAAGT
>WGFP01000021.1 GCA_015492195.1 Acidiferrobacterales bacterium | reverse complement strand
GGATCGGCGCTTTCAGCTACGCGGTGGGGCCGGCGGTGCTGGCGGCCCTCGATCCGGCGATCCGTGAGCGGGTGGATTTTGTTCTAGGGGTGGGTGGTTATTATGACCTGCACCGGGTGATAACCTTTTTTACCACCGGTTACTTCCTCAAGGACGGGCGGTGGCGTTACCTTAAGCCCAATCGTTACGGCAAGTGGGTGTTCGTGCTCAGCAACGCCGATCTTCTGCCCGATCCGGCCGACCGGGAGACGTTTCATCTAATGGGCGAACGCAAGCTGACTGATCCCCAAGCGGCTGTTGATGATTTGGCCGTTCGTCTCACGGCCGAGGGCCGCGCGTTGCTCAAGCTATTGGAAAACCGCGACCCGGCGCGTGCACCCGCTCTGATCGCCAATTTGCCCGCGGCGATCCGTGCCGAGTTGGACGCCCTGAATCTCGCCAAGCGGGATCTCTCCCGATTACGGGCACGGCTGATTCTGCTTCACGGCACCGACGACAACATCATCCCCCACACCGAGAGCGTGGCCCTGGCCGCGGCCGCGCCCCGTGCCGAACTGTTTCTTATTGCCGGTTTGGCCCACGTGAACGTGCGTCCTTTCGGTTTGGACCGCCGCGCCATGTGGCGTGGAATCGGCGCCCTGTTGGCGCAGCGGGGCGCGTTTTGACGCCCCGGTAGGCGGGGCGGCCCTGTGTGCGGTTTCCTGTTGTGGCAAGCAAGGAATTCCGCCCAGGAAATATGACACGGGCGCAGCTGAGCGCGGAACGCGGCGCCGCTTGGTTCATTTGGAATCATCTGAAACGTCTTTGGCAGCGGAGTCCGAGGGACCGCCTTTCCGGAACCGGCGGATCAGGCGCGGGAGAAAGGCAACCACGGCGAGTAACGCCAGCGCAAGCAGTCCTTTTTGAATTAATCCTTCACCGCCGGCGACGGCCTCACGCCCGGCGTAGCCCAGGTAGGTGTAGGCCAGTGCGCCGGGAAACATGAATATATACGAAGCAATGACGTAGTGAGACAGCTTGATGCGGGTCAATCCCAGGGCGTAGTTCAACAGATTAAAGGGAAAAAGCGGCACCAGCCGCACAAAGGCCACGAAACGCCAGCCTTCGTTTTCAACGCCCTCAATCAATTGTTTCAGGCGCCCGCCGGTTTTACGGGCGACCCAGTCTGACGCCAGGTAACGGGCGATCAGAAAGGCGATGGTCGCGCCGCCCGTGGCGGCGGTCAGGCTGTACAACGTTCCCCAGGCCCAACCAAACAGGGCGCCGCCCGCCAGGGTGAGGATCGAGCCGGGAAGAAACAGGGCCGGGGCGATTAAATAGATCAGCATGAACAACGCCGGCCCCCACACCCCGGCATCCTTGACCCAACGCTCAAGCGCGGCGGCATCCAGCTGACCGCGATAAATTACGGCGGCGGTAATCGCCACGGCAAGTAACGTCAGCACCAGGATGCGTATCCATTTGGCTTTGTTCATTTGTTGCCTTTCCACCGCCACTGGTGCGTCCATGCGCGGCGATTGTTGGCGTACTGCGTGACCGGCGGAATCAGCATGCCGTGGAGGTTAATGCATTGCGCGGGCTCACGAAAGGGGGTGTTTGTTGCCGTTTAAATTTTACATATCCCGGCGTTACCGGCACGATCCGCAATGGCTTTGCAGGGCAGGGTCACGTCCGGCCGGCCCAGGTGATAACCTTGGCCGTAGTCCACGCCGAATTCCACGAGCAGGCGGAAGCTTTCCTCGTTTTCCACAAATTCGGCGATAGTCTGTTTCCCCAGGGCATGGGCGATGTCGTTCATGGCCTTGACCATGGTCTGGTCCACCGGGTTGCTGGCAAGGTTTTTCACGAACCGGCCGTCGATTTTGACGATGTCCACCGGCAGATCTTTCAAATAGGCAAACGAGGACATGCCGGAGCCGAAATCGTCCAAGGCGGTTTTACAGCCCAGGGCCTGGAGTTTGGAAAGAAAGGCCTCGGCCACTGCCATGTCGGAAATGGCGTCCGTTTCCGTCACCTCAAATGTCAATGCCGCCGGATCCAGCCCGACTTCCTTGAGTTTATATTCAACCAGGCCATAAGCGCTGTGATCAGCCAGGGTTTTGGCGGAAAGATTAATCGAATAACATAATTCCGGAAACCGCTTACGCTGCTCCGCCAGGGTTTCAACGGCATTAATGATAACCCACTTATCGATGTCCACGGATAATCCAAAACGCTCAGCCGCCGGTAGAAATCCTGCGGGCATAATGAGTTCATCGTTACCGTCCAGCATGCGGATCAAGACTTCATAGGATTCGATTTCGCGCGTTTGTACGTTTACGATCGGTTGGCAGGCGAGCGCAAACCGGTTCTTGTCAATCGCTTCCTTGATGCGCCGCGACCAACCCATGTCGAGTGACATGGTGGCCACTTTTTCCGCATCGGCCGGGTTGAACATATGCACCCGGTTGCGACCCCCGCGTTTGGCCAAATGACAGGCGAGATCGGCCTGCGACAGGGCTTCCTCGGCGGATTTCGTATTCGGTCCCAGGGGGTTGACGCCGATGGAGCAGCCTATATGGATCTTCTCGCCCGTGTGTTTAAATTCATAATCGGCAAGCCTCGCCCGGAAGGATTCCGCCACCCGTTCCGCGAGCGCCGGCGTGGTGTCGTAGAGCAACACGGTAAATTCATCCCCGCCGAAGCGCGCGATCAAATCACTCTTACGTGCCCGCCTGCGCAGAGTTCGCGCAACCTCGATGAGTAAACGATCTCCGGCGGCATGCCCTAGAGTGTCGTTGACGTATTTGAAGTTATCCAGGTCGATGTAAAGCAGGGCACAGCAATGGTCCCCCGATCGACGGACGCGCTCCACCACCCGTTCCAATTCCTGCTGGAAGTAACTGCGATTATACATGCCGGTGAGACCGTCGTGCTCAGCCATGGATTTTAAGTGGTCCATCATGGCCTTGCGCTCACTGATGTCGGCCACCAGTGCGGTATAAAGCTGCTTCCCGTTGAGTGTAATCACACTGATCTTAAGCGCCATGGGGAAGGTAGTGCCGTCCCGGTGACGGCCCACCACCTCACCTTCATGCCCGATCAGTCGCTTTATTTCGTAGCGCAGAAAATGTTCCAGGTACCCCTTGCGTTTTTCGCGCCTGTCCGGGGCGATAAGCAGGCCGATGGAGGTCCCGATGACTTCTTTTTCCTCCCACCCGAACAGTTTCTCCGCCGCCTGATTGAAACTTTCAATGATGCCCCAGTGATCAAAGGTGATAATACCCTCGGCGGCGTTGTTCAGAATTGTTTTCAGACGCTGCTGGCGGGAATGGACCTGTTGCCGCATGCTGTCGAAGGCGGTGATCAGATCCCGGGTTTCTTCCGTATGGGTTTCCGGCACCGTGATCCCACCGACCCCAGTAGCCTCGGCCTTCAGGGCGTGGGCCACACGGGCAATTGGCCGGCGCACCGTGTATTCAAACAGCAGGAACCCGCTACCGGTTACGAGAATCCCGATTAGCGTCAAAAGCCAAATGGCTTTCGACATTTGATCAGCGGTAGCCGTAAGCACTTCCATATCTTCGGCGGAATAGATGTCCAGCTCTTTGTCCAGCGCGCGCAGGATTTCCCAAGATTTGGCAAAATGCGGAAGAATGGTGTCCCGCAACAATGGAGTATCCGCGCGCCAGCGTTCCGAGGTATTGATGGCATATACCTTTTTATAATATTTGTGCCAAGTTTGATTAGCAGCCTGCATTTTTTTGATTGAATCGGTTTGCTGAAGACCGAGTTGTCCCTGTTTGTCCAGATCGGACAGTTTCTTCAGATAGAGATTGACGGTCTCGGCATAGAGCGCAATGTTGCCGGCCTGGGCGCGCATGGCGATTTCCGGTTCACCGAAGACGCCCAACCGGTTGGCCAACCAGGAACGGAAGGCGGCGATCATTTGGTTAAATGCGTAACGGGACTCCGAGAACAGCCGGTAGACTTCAATTTGTTTAGGG
>WGFP01000020.1 GCA_015492195.1 Acidiferrobacterales bacterium | reverse complement strand
CTCATAAGCATCCAGACTGCGGGATAGCTTTTATAATACCCCGCACACTGATAGACATGGATAGCCTTGTGTCGCGTCCTGGTGGTGCCATGACATTTTGGACACAGTGTCTTAGGGAAAACGAGAACTATGCCCGGATCCTCTTGGCGGGGCCACTGGCGGAGGCAAAACTTCTCAAAAAACCACTGCGATCAATGGGTGCTCGCTCTGATCTGGAAACCGTTCTAGATATTAGAACGGGGCTGGACCAGTTCAGGGAAATGTTGGCTAAATATGTGGATATCCCGGTAGACTACCGAACCAATTTTTATCCCAGGGTTCGTCAACAAACAAGGCGAATCCTTTCACGCCCTCGGTTATGGAAGGCAGTAACCGTATTGGCGAATGACCTTATTTACTGGCGGTACCTTAGAGGTCATGATGTGGAGGAAACCGTTCAATGGGTATTGAGCCCGGGTAATCAGTTTAGCTTTCAATTTAGACGGCAGTAAAACAACTGTATCTTGTTCATATTTGGGACACGAAAACCGGCACGAAAACCGGGACAAATTTCTTATCTGACAAGAAACGGGGATTCATGGCTGACCGGGGGTAAGCCTGAAGTGACTGAAAGATAGGAAGCTGCAAGATGAAACAGAACCACCCCATGCCCAGCCGCCGCGCCTTTCTGCAAGGCCTGGGCGCTCTGGGTACCGCGCTGTCTCTCAAGCCTTACGCCGCCTCGGCGGCCACGCGGCCGGCCATCAAAAAGACCATCCCCGCGACGGGTGAACGATTACCGGTCATCGGCATGGGGTCCTGGAAAACCTTTGACGTCGGTGACAACCCCGCGGCCCGCGCCGTTCGACTTCAAGTGCTGCAAGCGTTCTTCGACCACGGCGGGGCGCTGATCGACTCCTCGCCCATGTACGGCTCGTCCGAGGCGGTGATCGGTTATGGTTTAAAACGGATCAAGAACAAAGACACCCTGTTTGCCGCCACCAAGGTGTGGACAATCGGCCGCCAGCGCGGCCTCCGTCAAATGGCGGCCTCCCGGCGATTGTGGGGCGTGGACCGTTTCGATCTGATGCAGATCCACAACATGCTCGACTGGCGCACACACTGGGAGACCCTGAAGGCGTGGAAGGCGGAAGGGCGGGTGCGCTACACCGGCATCACCACCTCCCACGGCCGCCGTCATCGTAAATTGGAGCAGGTCCTGATGAAGGAGCCGTTTGACTTCGTGCAGTTTACCTACAACATCGCCGACCGCGAGGCGGAGCGGCGCCTGCTGCCGCTGGCGGCCGAACGCGGCCTGGCGGTGCTGATCAACCGGCCGTTTCGCCGCGGCGCCTTGTTTCGGCGCGTGCAAGGCAAACCGCTGCCCAACTGGGCGCGTGAATTCGATTGCGAGAACTGGGCCCAGTTTTTTCTGAAGTTTATCGTCTCCCACCCGGCCGTCACCTGCGCCATACCGGCGACCTCCAAGGTGCCTCACATGGTGGAAAACATGGGGGCGGGATTCGGCCGCCTGCCCGATGCCAAGACACGCCAACGGATGATCCGGTATTTCGAAAGCCTGTGACGGTGGATAACGTCGCTGGGTGGGGTTAGGTCTTGCAGTGACACAGGGTTGCCTTACATGGCCTGACCCTGATCGTTTTGACCGGAGACGGCATCTTGGAAAGCCGGTCTTCGTCTTCCTTATTTGCAAATCTGAAACTTTGTCCCCGCGACTTCAATAATGTCGCCGCTTTTGAGCAACTGACCACCCGGCGGAACCGGCTTGTCGTTGAGCCTCGGCTCGCCGGGTCCGATCTGCGCGTGCAGCACGTAGCCTTCCGTGGTGCGCACGATGCGCGCCGGGCTCTTGCCGGGGTTGTCGATCGTCACCTCTTCTTTGACGAGCGCGAGGCGCTTGCCCTTGTCCTTGCCCGCCACGCCGAGGAGGTGGGCAAACCCCATGATGACCTTGGTTTTCTCCTGCGAATCGGCCGCCGCCGTGGGGGCGCCCGTCCCTGTGCCGAACGTCGGCGCATCGAGATTCACGTCATCGCGATAAATCAACGTGTATTCGCCGATGATGATCGTGTCTCCGTGTCGCAGCTCATGCCGTTCAACGCGGTCGTTCTCGATGAACGTGCCGTTTGTGCTGCCGAGATCCTGGATTGTGGATTTCAGGCCGACCGTTTTTACCGCGGCGTGCTTTTTGCTGACGCTCTTGTCGTCGAGGACGATGTCGCATGCCGGGTTGCGGCCGATTGTCATGTCGCCCAGTCTCAGGTTTACGTCGCCGATCCATTCACCGTGGAAGTTGATGACTAGCTTGCCCATGCTTTATTGGCCTCCTGTTTCTCCCGGCTTATTGTTCAGAGAAACTTTACCCGCTGTCGCTGAAAAACAAAAGGCGAAACAAAAAAACCAGAAAAAACCGGAAAGGATTTGTTTTCTCGTCAGGCGGTCTTGCGGCGGACGCCGCTCGGGCAGCCGTTTTTTGTGATGCGATTCCCGGCGGTGCGCAGCCACGCCTTGAGCTCGTCGAGGGGGAGCGGGCGCGAGAATAAATAGCCTTGGATTTCCTCGCAGGAGAGCTTGCGCAGGAACCGGAGCTGGTCCCGCGTCTCCACCCCTTCGGCCACCACGTCCATGCGCAGGCTGTGCGCCATCGCGATGATCGCCTTGACGATCTCGGCGTCGTCAGGATCGTCCGTCACGTCCCGCACAAAGGCGCGGTCCACCTTGAGGCAGTCGATGGGGAAGCGTTTGAGGTAACTCAAAGAGGAATAACCGGTACCGAAATCGTCGACGGCGATGTGTACGCCCAGCTCGTGCAGGGCGCGCAGGGTACCGGCCACGGCTTCGACGTTGTCGACCAGAAGGCTTTCCGTGATCTCCAGCTCGAGCCGTTTCGGATCCAGGCCGGTCTCCTCCAGGATCCGCGTGACGGTGGCGACCAGGTCCTTTTGCTGGAACTGGCGGGGGGAAAGATTGACCGACACGCGCAGGGAAGGTCCGCCCGCCTCGGCCATGGCCTGGAAATCACGGCAGGCGGTGCGCAACACCCACTCACCGACGGGGATGATCAGCCCGGTCTCCTCCAGCAGCGGGATAAACTCCGCCGGAGAGACCAAATCCCCTTTCTCCGGGTCCCACCACCGGAGGAGGGCCTCGGCGCCCGTCACCCGGCAGGCGCGCACGTCGACGCGGGGCTGGTAGTGCAGGGTGAACTCCTGGCGTTCCAGGGCGTGCCGCAATCGACCCTCCATGGCCAGACGTTGGACCGCATCCTTGCTCATGTCGGCGGTGAAGAATGCATAGGTGTTGCCACCGGCCTTCTTGGCGCGGTACATGGCGGTATCGGCGTTCTGAAGAAGTGTCTCGATGTCATCGTTGTCGAAGGGAAACAACGTGATGCCGATACTCGCGGTGGTCAGCAGCTCGTGGCCGTTCACGTTAAACGGCTGAGCGATGGTCTCGAGCACCTTCTCCGCGATTACCACCACCTCGCGCACGTCCTTGATGCCTTCGAGCACGATGGTGAACTCATCGCCCCCGAGCCGGGCGATGCTGTCGCTGTCGCGGATACATTGGCGCAGGCGATCGGCCACGGTCTTGAGCAGGTTGTCGCCGATGCCGTGCCCCAGGCTGTCGTTGATGGTCTTGAAGCGATCGAGATCCAAAAAGAGTACCGCCACCAGACGTTCGTTGCGCTGGGCCTGGGCCAAGGCATGACCGAGGCGGTCGACCAATAACGCCCGGTTGGGCAGGTCCGTCAGCGCGTCGTGATGCGCCAGGTGATTGAGACGTTCCTGCGCCTCCATCCGCTCGGTGATGTCCTTGCCGGTGGCGACGAAATGAGTGACCCGACCCTGGTCGTCCTTCAAGGGCGTGATGGTCTTCTCTTCGTAATAAAGGCTGCCGTCCTTGCGACGATTGATGAACATGCCCCGGAACACCTTGCCGGCCAGGATGGTGCCCCACAGCTTTTTGTAAAACTTTTTATCGTGCAGCCCCGATTTGATGAGATTGGGCTTGCGGCCGATGGCCTCTTTGGCGTGGTAGCCCGTTTTGTTTTCAAAGGCGGGATTGACGTACTCCGTGAACCCGTCGCGGTTCGTGATGAGAACGGTATCGTCCGTCTGCTCCACCACGCGGGAGAGCTTGCGCATCCGTGCTTCGGCCCGGACGCGTTCATCGATTTCGTGTTGCAGGCTTTTGTTGACACTGACCAGCTCCTGGGTCCGTTCCTCGACCCGTTCCTCGAGCCGGTTATGGGATTCCTGCAACGCCTGCTCGGCGGCCGCGCGGCGGCGTTCTTCGCGCCGGATGCGCCAGAGCATGAACACGCTGACGAGCAGGAACAAGGCCGTGACCAGAATGATCTGGTTCACTATCCGTCCGCGGTAGCCTGCGAACAGGGATGCATCCGGCAAATCTACAAGCTGCCATTGTGTTTCTTCGACCGGCATCGAATACAGGATGCGTTTCTGTTCCTCGGGACTGAGACGCAGCGGGCGTTGCATCTTGTCCCGGCTGCCGGCGGCGGTGATCTCGATGAGGTCGGCGGTGTCGCGGCGCACCAGAAGCAAGCGGTGGCCGGGGCTCTCGCTGTTGCGCAGCAGGCGGGCAACCAGATCCGGTTTGAAGCTGACAAAGAAGACGCCGGGCCGTGCCGGGTTGTGGTTCCAGGGCAGCATGACGTCGAAGTGGTATTCGCTCGGTCCCGGGTGGATGTACACGCCGGCCGGGTGTTTGCCTGCGGCGAAGCGCCGCAGGTCGGCACGGCAAAGCTTGCCGATCCGTTCCCCAAAATCGTCGTAGATCAGTCTGCCGTCGGTGCCGGCGATGGTGAAGGCGTAATATTCCGGAAAATAGTTGCCAAGCACGCGGGCGAGGCGCGCATGGGCCTCGGTGTTCTCGGGGTCCTGCGCCAGGCGCCGCAGGAGATCCTGATGTCCGTGCATCAGCAGCTCGAGCGAGGTGCGCAGCCCCCGGATCATCAGCGTGATCTCATTGGCGGCCCCGTTCACGGACTGACCCGCGATCCCGAGATGATGCTCGCGGAACGCCTTGTCGCTCATATAGGCGTTCCACCCCAGAACCAGCCCGATCATGAGCAGAAACACCGCGACGAGCAGCAGCGGATTGTTGACCCTTAACCTTGGCGCCATGCTTTATGCCTTTCCCTCTGGCGGCGTGAGAATGCGGGATGCGTTTGCCCGGTGGCGG
>WGFP01000019.1 GCA_015492195.1 Acidiferrobacterales bacterium | reverse complement strand
GCGTTAAGATAAAGAAATAGACAGGATAGACAGGATAAACAGGATAAAAAAGACAATAGACAAGATTAACAGGATTTACAGGACAAAAAAATTTCTTGCCTCTCTTTTTTAGTTCTCTTTAGTTATTAATCTTGTTAATCCTGTAAATCCTGTCCATTTCTCTTATTACTTAATCCTGTCTATTCTTCGTGTCTTTGTTTTCACGTGCCGACTGGGGCGTATCGGGGGCGGCGAGCATCGCGCCGACGTGGGTGGCATACCAAAACGGGTTTTTCTTTAAAACGGCGTGACCGCTGTTCAGGGCCGAAAGGGCCTGCTCGCGCAAGGCGCGGTCGCCGTAATGCTCGGCCAGTTGAAGGCTTACCCCGGCGAGCACGCCCGACGGCGAAGGCATGGGCCCGTCCGCAACGATGTCCTGGCCCTTCTCCGCCTGGATCAGACTGGATTCCGCAAGCCGCCAGCCGCTTGGACCGTAAAAACGCTTCCAGGCCGTCGTCGCCACTTTCATGGCCAGGACATAATCCTCTTCCTTCCCCGTCAGTTTTGCCCATTCCAGAAATCCGCGGGCCACATAGGCATAGTCCTCGAGCGTCACGGCTCCGACGGGACGACCGTTTTTCACGGCTCGGTGAAGCGCCTGTCCGTCCCACAGGACCCTGGCCAGATAATTCCGAACGCCGTTTGCCTGCCAACGGTAATATTCATTGCCCGTGAGCCGCGCCGCCTCCGCATACGCCGTAAGCGCCAGGCCGTTCCAGCCGGCAAGCAGCTTGGTGTCCCGCGGCAAGCGGCGTTGCTGGCGCGCGCGAATGAGTTTATCGGCGGCGCGCTCGAGCAATGCTTCAACCTGACGCCGTTCAAGCTTAAGTAACCGGGCGATGTCCTCCGGCGGCATGCCCTTGATCGGCAAGTAACCGTCCTCAAACGGTGCGGCGTCGATCATCCCCCAGGCCAACCTATAAACGTCACGCTCTTCCGAGGTCAGCAATGCCGCCAGTTCATCGCGGTGCCACAGGTAATAACCGCCTTCCACGTTCTTGTCGTCCACGGAGGACAGCGACGCGATAAAGGCGCCCGTTGTCGGGTCGCGCAGTTCCTGCGCCATGAAATTGAGCGTCCGTTCCGCCACGGCTTCATAATCTTTGCGCGCGAACTGACGGCCGGCGCGAAGGTACAAACGTGCAAGCAGTGCATTGTCATACAACATTTTCTCAAAATGCGGCGTCTTCCAGCTCGGGTCCGTCGTATAGCGGAAGAAACCGCCGCCTAAATGATCCTGCAAACCACCGCGCGCCATCTGGTCCAGAGTCAGCAACAGAAATTCCTTAAGCCGGGGATCGGGGTGGCGTGCCTGGCGCGTGAGCAGAAATGCGAGCTGGGGCACGGAGGGAAACTTGCTTTGCTCCCCAAAACCGCCGTGGATGAAATCGGCAAGATCGAGCGTATCCGCGACAATCCTCTCGGCATAGCCCTGCGCCTGCCGCATGTCGATCAGCGGACGCCCCGGTCCACTCGGCGTAAGCGCCGCGCTTTGCGCCAGGCGTTCAAGGGAGGCGCGATCCTCCGTCCACATCTTTTGTAACTGCTGTAGCACAGAAAGGAATTCCTTCGACGGCAGGTAAAGAACTGCATAAAGGGGATGGCCTTGGGGCGTGATAAACACATTCAACGGCCAGCCGCCCATGCCGCGCGTGGATTCAATGAACTCGATCATGCGCGCATCCAGCGCCGCTTCCAGTTCACGATCCACTTTCACCGGAATGAAGTGTTTATTCAGAAACTCGGCGATCTCCGCGTTCTGGTAGCTCTCCCGCTGCATAACGTGACACCAATGACAGGAAAAATAGCCAATGGAAATATACAGCAGTTTATTCTCACGCCGTGCCAGCTCCACCGCCCCCTTGTTCCACTTCTGCCACGCGACGGGATCATTGGCGTGCAAGGCGAGATAAGGTGAGGGATGATCTTTAAGCTGGTTGGTAATGGCGAACGCGGGCGAACCGAATAACAGCCGGCCAAGAATGATCAGTCCCAGTAATAGAGAAAAACGTTTAATGCGCATTGTGGTTATGACCGAATTTTCAGTGTTTCATTCCCGACGCTTCTTTTTCTTTTTCGAAAACTCCCGGTCGTGCTCATCAAATTTTGCCTGCATCTGCGCTTCACTAAGCTCTTGATGCGCGTCATCTTCATCCGACGTCTCCCGACCGGCCTGCACGCGCCGGGCGAAAAACAACCCGATTTCAAAGAGCAGCAGCACCGGGATCGCAAGAAAAGTCTGGGAAAACACATCCGGCGGGGTGAGGACGGCGGCGGCGACAAACACCCATAAAACGACGTAAGGCCGCTTCTTGGCGAGCGAAGCGGGATTAACGACGCCCATACGGGTAAGTAGAATGACGGCCACGGGCACCTCAAAGGCAATACCGAAAGCGATAAACATGGAAAACACGAAACTCAGATACGACCGGATATCGGTCATCACCAATACCCCATCGGGAGCCGAGGTGATGAAAAAACCGAATACAAGCGGAAACACGACAAAATACGCGAACGCCATACCGACGTAGAACAGCACCGTGCTTGATAAAAGCAGCGGCACCACCAGGCGCCGCTCATGGCGGTACAGGCCGGGCGCCACAAACGCCCATAGTTGGTACAAAACGAAGGGTATCGCAACAACAAAGGCGACGAGGAGCGTCAGCTTGATCGGGGTCAGAAACGGCGAGGCGACGTCGGTTGCGATCATGCTGGTGCCTTCAGGCAGCACCTGCATGAGCGGCTCCGCCACCATAATATAAATTCTGTTTGAAAACGGCACCAAGACGCCGAACACCACGCCCACCGACAGCACCGCGTAGAACAGGCGGTTGCGCAATTCAATCAGGTGGGAAAGAAAACTGCCGGTGCCTTCCGTCTCTCCCTGAATTTTTTGTGTATCCGAAGGCTGGGAGGGTATCTCAGCGTTTCCGGGATTTTTTTGCTTTGGCATGTTTCTTCCTGACGGATTTCGTGCGCCTGGTCTTCTTTTTGGATTTCTTCGATGCGGCGGGCCGGTCAGCGGCTTTGATCAGACGGCCGGTGTCGCCTTGTTCCGGGGAATGGATCGTTGTGGCATCCGGATCAAATTCAGCGCCCAGGTTCCGGAACAGCTGACCGGAGGACTCCTCCATCATACGGCGGGTATCGTCTAATTCCTGACGGAGCTTCCTCAGCTCCGTTAACTCCTCGGAGTGGAGTTCGCGATCAAAATCCCGTTTAACGTTGTCAACAAACCGGCGCAAACGCCCGAGCCATCTGCCCGCCGCGCGCGCCACTTCCGGCAGACGCTTCGGTCCCAATATCAACAGCGCCAAGAAGGCGACCAAAACCAGTTCTGAGAAACCGATATCGAACACCGGATACGCTCACGGTCGGTTCCGTTTCAAGATTTGTCTTTTTCCTTGGACACGACTTCGCCGTCGATAACCTTTCCGGCGTCATCCGAGATCTTTTTGGTCCCGGTACCGCCTTCGGCGTTGGATTTCGTTTTGTCGTTTTCCTCTTCCTTCATCGATTGCCGGAAATTCTTGATGGCGCTGCCCAGATCACCGCCGAGATGGCGCAATTTCTTGGCGCCAAAAATAATCAGCACGATGGCCAGAATAATCAGCAACTGCCATACACTTATACCCATGATTGTTCTCCAATACGTTTATTTATATATAG